>NZ_JBQSYL010000011.1:0-126490 GCF_052379245.1 Glutamicibacter sp. AOP12-B1-11
CTTTAAATGACCTGGCGAACCGCCGGATGCGGGCCCGCATGTCACAGTGGTGTGAGAGGTGGGGGCTAGACACCCCCACCTACTCGATTATTTGTCTTCGTCGCCACCGACCATGGTGATTGGCTGGACGCCTCCGCCGGGGAAGCAGCCGATCGGGCTCTTGCCTGATTCCGCGACGATGTCCAAGCATTTGGATGTCAGCGTCTCGGGGGTGATGGACCGCTCGAGGATCTTGTTGGCCTCGGCTTCGGCGGCGCTGGTTTGCTTGCGCTGCTCGGCGATGCGGGTCTTCGCAGTTTCGGCCTGCAGCTCGTTGATGCGATTCTGCGTCGGCTCATCGAAGTTGATGATCGGCAGGGTTACCGAGCGGATGTCGATCTGGGTGCCGACCTTTTCCTGCATCTTGGTCCGCACGGACTTGGCCAGGCCCTCGAGGTCCTGGCCTCCATCGGCTGGATCGGTGTAGGCCAGCGGATCGTAGGTCGCCATGACTTCGTTCAATGCGGCGCGGAAATTGCGATCCACCAGGTTGGACTGGATGCCTTCGAAGGTGCGGTAGTCCAGGAACACGGACATCGCGTCGTCGGTCTTCAACTGCCACTGGATCGAGGCGTCGACGTTCGCCTTGCCGTTGTTGCCCAGGCGGACCGGGATGGCGCTGTTCGAAGAGTACACATCGTTTTGGACCGACCCGTCGAGCTTCTCCACGGTTTCCCATGGCGCCTTGAGGTGGAAGCCGTTGCCGATGACAGCGGTGGGCTTGCCCAGGGCGATCTTCACCCCGACGGTGCGTGGCTGAACGATGGTGGCCGAGGCGAATCCGAGAACAACCAGCGAAACGACCAGGATGCCAATGCCGGTCAACCGGGCATTTCCCTTGGACTTCGTGCCGGTTTTCATGCCTGCGCTGCCGAAGACGAAGAATAGCCCGAGCAGGATGCCAATGATGATGAGAACTGTGAGAAACATGTCCCTCTTCCTTGATGTGATGAACACTTAAAGTCTAAGCGATGTACCATCTGGAGGATTCGAGGGAGGGTGAGTGATGTTTCACCTACAGTAGTGCGCGGATACGACAACGGCCGTGAATACCCGATGGGAACTCACGGCCGTTGCGATGGAAGACTACTTCAGGTGGTCAACCAGCTCAGAGGCGATGCCGGTGTAGCTGCCCGGGGTCATCTGCTGCAGACGAGCCTCGGCGTCTGCCGACAAGCCCAGCTCGCCAACGAATTCCTTCAAACGGGCCGCGTCCACGCGCTGTCCGCGGGTCAGGTCCTTCAGGCGCTCGTAAGGATTGTCCATGCCTGCAACGCCGGCAATGGATTCGGCGCGTTGTGAAGTTCGAGCGGACAGGGATTCATGGAGACGATCGTGCTGCAGGGATACAGCGAAGAATGAAAAGCGCTACGGTCGATCTTAAATATTAGACCCGAGCAACGAGATGAACGACGAGACGATATCGTTGGCACCTGTGGATGCAGTCTTCAGCCTGTTTGGCAGCGTGCATGCTGACAAACCTAGCTCGGCCGCTAGCTCGGCGTTCGGCATACCCCGACTCGCCGCTCATTAAAGTGCGGTGCAATTGGGCCGGGTGAGCACTGGATTTGTTGTTCGTTCGGTGTGACCGAACGGTGTGATAGCAACTTGGCCGTTGAACCGCTCCGCAACCTGGACTCTACTTATAGAGAGAGCAAACCATGTGTCTCTAGTCACAGAACCTAGGTCCGAAGGAGAACGAAATGGCCGTCACCGCTGCTCCAAAACAAAAAGACAGGGCTTCTAGTACGCCAAATAGTAGGCGAAACTGGGGCATCGTCGTGATGCTGTTGATCTTCTTTATGCTCAATTTCGCCGATAAGGCGGCTATAGGGCTGGCGAGTACGCCGATTCGAGAAAGCATGAACCTGAGTGCAAGCCAGTATGGGCTGCTTTCAAGCGCGTTCTTCTGGTTATTCGCGGTCGGGGCGGTCACGCTCACTGCAGTGTTCCGTAGAATCTCTTATAACTGGGCAGCCGGCATCTTGATGATCACCTGGATTCTGACAATGTTGCCACTGACGGCTCAAACAACTTTTGGTGTATTGCTTGCAAGCCGGATCGCATTGGGTTTCTTCGAAGGCCCCGCGCACGCGCTATGCCAGTCCATTGTTCACGAACTTTTCCCCCCTGAAAAGCGTGCTGCCGCAGGCGCTGTGGTCAATGCCGGTTCTTCTCTCGGACCCCTGTTTGCAGCGCCGATTCTGACTTGGATCATCCTGACCTGGGATTGGCACGCATCTTTCGTCTTCTTGGTGGGCATCAGTATTACCTGGGCCATCGTCTGGTTTTTCTATGCTGACAAGCTTCCCTTCCGCAAGCGGCGAATAGCCAATGAGCCTAGGGCAGCCAAGGAAGACCCCAACGGCGATATTGTCGTCCCGTTCTACCGTCTGCTATTGATACCTAGCTTTTGGGGTCTCGCGCTACTTTCGTTCGCCGGATATCTAATCACCTCGCTGAAGGTTTCCTGGTTGCCTGCCTTCATGAATGAAGGCCTAGGGTACTCGATGGAAAGTGTCGGCGTATTGGTGACGATCCCGTATATTGTGGCGGTAGTAGTACTACTGGGTGCCGGGTTGCTCTCAGGACACCTATTGAAGCGTGGCCACTCCTCAAGAATGGCCCGTTCTTTCCTGACTGCTGCCTGCCTGCTGTTCGCCGGAGCATCAATGATCACGTTTACTCAGATCCCGGCTGGCCCGCTCCAGCTCGTTCTGGTCGTCGCGGCATTCTCCATCAATTCGGTGGCGTTCTCCATCGGATTTGCAGGTGCTTCGGACTTCCTCCCGGCCCACCAGCGTGCCTCGTTCTTCGGTTGCATAATTGCTGCCTATTCGATCGCCGGAATGGTTGCACCCTACGTACTGGGTCTGATCGTTGAAAGCGCAGCATCCTCCGTTCAAGGCTATTCGAACGGATTCTTGATCGTTGGCATCACCATCTGCGTATTCGGGGTCGCCGGTGGAATGATGCTCAATCCAGCCCGGGCGCGGACCCGGCTTCTAGAACTCACCGCAATGTATGAAGCTCGAAAGCAGGTCAGTTCATGAACCAGCAAGCTGGGCCGTTGAAAGGAATCCGGGTACTGGACTTTGGGCAGTACATTGCTGGCCCGGGCGCCGGCCAGATCCTGTCGGACCTCGGTGCCACAGTCATCAAGGTCGAGAACATTAGCGGTGACCAAGCCCGCAGCATTGGTGTTTTTGGCGAAGCCATGATCCGTGCCTACAACCGGGATAAGGCAAGCCTGGCACTGGATCTAAGGAAACCCGAGGCACGTGTTGTCGTCCAGCAGCTGCTCCCGGAAACCGATGTACTGATTCACAATTTCCGCCCCGGGGCGGCAGAACGGCTGGGACTCGGCGCTGAAACCTTGCGCGAGCAGTACCCAGCACTTGTCTACGGTTCGGTGACCGGGTTTGGAACTCGTGGACCCTCCAGCGATCGTCCGGGACTGGATATCGCTGCGCAGGCAGAATTTGGGATCATGCAGACAACAGGTGAAGAAGGTGGAGAACCTCAGCGGATCGGTTTCGCCGCAGTTGACGTGGCAGCAGCAAACTCGCTTGCCACGGGCATCATGGCAGCGCTCTTCGCCCGCACAACCACACGGGAAGGGGCCCATGTTCAAACATCCTTGATGGAAGCGGCGATTTCCATGCAGGCAGCGACTTGGGGCGAATTCACCATCACCGGTCAGCCCGGACGGCGCAAGGGAAACGGCCAGGCACACGCGGCCCCCGCCGCGGATCTGGTCCATGTCAGCGATGGAATGATCGTGCTTTCCGCTTACACGAGTGAGAAGTGGGCAGCGCTCTGCAACGCCATTGGCCACCCCGAATACATTGAAGATCCGAGGTTCAGCGACAATCCGTCCCGCGTTGCCCACCGTTCAGCACTCCTGGACAGTTTGGGGCAGGCACTCTCCGCGAGCACCCGTGCCCAAGCCGTCAAACTGCTCCTGGCCAACGGCATCGTCTGCGGGGCGGTCCGTGCTTTCGACGAACTGGTGATCGATCAAGATCTGGTCGCATCAGAGGTGCTGATCTCGGTTGAATCCGGCAATGGAAATTACACCTCCCCGGGAGTCCCCTTCACACTCGATGGGTGGCGCAGGACTTCCTCCGCCGAAGCGCCCCGAGTCGGAGCGCAGAATACTCGGATCCTTGCTGATCTGGGCTATACGGAGGAGCAAATCGAAGCACTGCACGTCGCCGGTGTAGTCTCCACGCCACCGATTGCCGCAGCCGGTACCTCGCAACATGCACGTAAGTAAGGAACTACATTCATGATCAACCCCGAGATATTCGAATACGGATTTGATGAGTATCGCAAGCTCATCGCGGAATTCACCGAGCGGGAATTGATTCCCGCGGAAAACGAGATGGTCCAGGCCGGCGCCGTCCCCGAGCGCCTGCTCAAACGCATGGCGGAGGTAGGGCTTTTCGGCATCTCCATCCCTCGCAAATACGGCGGGCTGGAATGGAACATGGAACAGCAAGTTCTGCTGACACTCGAATTCACGAGGGCCTCCTGCGTCTACCGTTCACGATTCTCCACGGTCATCGGTTTGTGCTCCCAAGCGATCCTCGACCACGGCACAGAAGAACAACGGGGCAACCTGCTGCCCAAGATGGCCGCCGGCGAACTGGTCACTGCATTCGCGCTGACCGAGGAAGGGGCCGGATCCGATGCGGCGCAGCTCACCACCTCCGCGACCCTTGAGCACGAACGCTACGTGCTCAACGGCGAGAAGCGATACATCACCAACGCCGGATGGGCTGATGCCTTCGTGGTTTTTGCACGCACCAACCAGTCGATCTCGGGCGCCAAAGGCGTTTCCGCGCTGATCGTTGACGCCACGCTGCCCGGAGTCACCACTTCGCTGCCCACCCGCATGAACGGCCATGCCGAGGCACCGGTCGGCGAAATCCACCTCAACAACGTCTCGGTGCCCGCCAGACACTTGTTAGGCGGAGCCGGCGGCGAAGGACAGGGACTGACTATGGCGCTGCGCGGTATCAACCACGCCCGGCTCCACGTGGCAGCAACTTGTGTTGGCCAGGCAACGCGCATACTCGAAGAAACCACCAGCCATGTCAGCAGCCGCAAACAGTTCAACGCCCCGCTGTCCGACCTGGGAGCCGTCCAGGCCGTGCTGGGCGAGTGCTTCGCCGAGGTCGAGGCCGCCCGTGCGCTGGTCATGGAAGGAGCACGCTCCTTCGACGAGGGAGATGTCCCTCGCCACCGGATCGCCGCGGCCAAGCTCTTCGCCTCCGAAATGGCTGGCCGCGTTGCCGACAAGTGCCTCCAGCTGCTCGGCGGCGAGGGAATTGTCGGCGACCATCCGATCCCGCGTATGTGGCGCGACGTGCGCGCGCTGCGCATCTACGAGGGGTCCTCGCCAATTCACGAACGCAATCTTGCCGTAGCTATGATTCGACAAGGGAAGATCGACGGGAAGCTCCCGAATAGCTACCGCGCGTAGCCCTGCCAACGCGCAAAACCGTCTGAAGCCAAGGAGAAAATTGTGGAGATTCGCCAGCTCGAGTATTTCTTGGCCGTTGTCGAGCACAACGGCGTTAACCGCGCTGCCGTCCACCTGCACGTTGCGCAGGCAACGATATCCCAGAGCATCAGGCAGCTTGAGCGCGAACTCAAGCTCGAGCTGTTTCACCGGACGGGGCGCAACATCGTGTTGAATTCGGCGGGCCGGCTTCTTGTTGACCCGGTTCGCCGAATCCTCGGAGAGGTCCTTTCCACGAAGGACCTCATGCATGGGGCCCTCGAGATGTCCGTAGGTTCTATCACGATCGGCACGATGCCCGAGATGTCCAGCGAGGCCGTGGCTGCCTGGAGCGGATCGTTCACCAAGCACTACCCTGAGATTCGGATCGACATGACCGAGTATGCAGATGTTGCAGAGCTCTGTGAAGAAGTGCTCAACGGGCACTGCGAAATCGGATTCACCACTTTCCCGATTCCAGTCGAAAACTTGCAAACGATCCAATGCGGTGTCCAGCGGATGATGCTGGTCATGCCACCGGGCACCACGCTCCCGGCATACCAGCCGGTCGCGTTGTCCGGGCTGCACTCGCTGCCACTGGCAGTGAGCAACTTAGCGCACCGAGAAAACGACATCGTCGCAGCGGCACTTCGAGAGCAAGGCATCACCGGTCGGATCAGAGCCTACGTGCCCACCCGGCACGCGCAGCTGGCCCTGGTGCTGAACGGCAGTGCAAACGCGTTCCTGCCGATTCGGCTTGCCGTGCTCGCGAAGAAACTGGGAGCAGTGGTCGTCGAAACGGAACCCACGATTCGCACAGACTACGGAATCGTGCACCGTGCTGGCTCGTTGAATCCGGCGGCAGAAAGCTTCATTCGGCAAAGCATGGCGGTCCTGAACCAATGGGGAGAACTGATCAAGAAGCACCAGGATGCCGGGGAATCGTTGCTCGATGCTGCATTGCTGGCGGACGAAGCGCTGCACGGCAAGGTCTAGCCCGCGGGTGCCCCGACCAACTACCGACAAATCGCCGCACCGGCGAACAACCTATGAACAAACGGATTCAACTATGAATACAAGTAGCGGCGTAGAGGGCATTTCTAACATCCTGGTCATTGGCGCCGGGACCATGGGACGTCAGATAGCCATGAGCGCGGCCCTGGCCGGCTACTCCACAACCCTCCAAGATATCTCCCTCGATGGCCTGACCGCGGCACGCACCGAACACAAGAGCTGGGCCGATTCCCGGGTAGCCAAAGGCAAGCTGGGGCAGGACGATGCCGGCGCTGCGTTGGATGCACTGGCCTACAGCACGGACTTGAACACCGCGGCCTCCGGCGCGGACTTTGTGATCGAGGCTGCCACCGAGCGTCTGGACATCAAGACGCAGATCTTCGAGCAGCTGGGCGTGCTGACCCCGGCCCATGCCATTCTGGCCACGAACTCCTCCACCCTGGGATCCTCCAAGGTCGCGGAGGCCACAGGGCGTCCGGCGCAGGTGTGCAATATGCACTTCTTCAACCCGGCGCTGGTCATGAAGTGTGTCGAGGTGGTGCGCCACGGAGCAACAAGCGACGCCACGGTTCAGGCCGCCATGGGCCTGGCCCGCCGGCTGGGCAAGGAGCCGGTGCTGATCAACCGCGAAATCCCCGGGTTCATCGCCAACCGCCTGATGGGTGCGATGCAGCGCGAAGCGCTGTTCCTGGCCGATGAGGGCATCGCAAGCATCGAGGACATCGACACCACGGCGCGCACCGCGCTGGGCCATCCGATGGGCCCGTTCGCACTGATGGACATGGTTGGGCTCGACGTCATCGACTTCATCGCCCAAGCGACTTACGAGGAAACCGGCAACGCAGTGGATGCACCCAACGAACGCATCACGGCACTGGTTGCTGCGGGAAAAATCGGACGTAAATCCGGCACCGGGTTCTACGGCTACACGCGGTAGCCACTTGCCGGAGAAACTACCAGCGGCGTGAAAATATTGAAGAACACCCCCGGCCATTGCAGAGGGTGTTCTTCAAAGCACGGTAAGAACCGCGTAAAACGCTGCGGGTTACTTCTGCAGGTGGTCAACCAGCTCAGAGGCGATGCCGGTGTAGCTGCCCGGGGTCATCTGCTGCAGACGAGCCTCGGCGTCCGCCGACAAGCCCAGCTCGCCAACGAATTCCTTCAAACGGGCCGCGTCCACGCGCTGTCCGCGGGTCAGGTCCTTCAGGCGCTCATAAGGATTGTCCATGCCTGCAACGCCGGCAATGGATTCGGCGCGCATGACCATCTGGATGGCCTCGGCGAGCACCTCCCAGTTGTGGTCCAGATCCTCTGCGAGTACCGCCTCGGCGACGTCCAAGCGATCCAGGCCCTTGGCGACGTTCGAGATGGCAAGCACCGAGTGGCCGATGGCGGTGCCGATGTTGCGCTGCGAGGAGGAGTCGGTCAGGTCGCGCTGCCAGCGGCTGGTGACCAGGGTGGCACCCAGGGTGTCGAGCAGGCCGTTGGAGATCTCCAGATTCGCCTCGGCGTTCTCGAAGCGGATCGGGTTCACCTTGTGCGGCATGGTCGAGGAGCCGGTTGCTCCGGCCACTGGGATCTGTGCGAAGTAGCCGATGGAGATGTAGCTCCACACATCGGTGCACAGGTTGTGCAGGATGCGGTTGAAGCGTGCGATGTCGGCGTAGACCTCTGCCTGCCAGTCGTGGGATTCGATCTGGGTGGTCAGCGGGTTCCAGGTCAGTCCCAGGTGTTCGACGAAGGTCTGCGAAACCTGCTGCCAGTTAGCGGTGGGAACCGAGGCGTAGTGGGCGGCGTAGGTGCCGGTGGCGCCGTTGATCTTGCCCAGGTACTCGGTCTTCTCGATGCGGTCCAGCTGGCGGGTTAGGCGCCAGGCAAGAACTGCCAGTTCCTTGCCCAAGGTGGTTGGGGTTGCCGGCTGGCCGTGGGTGCGCGAAAGCATCGGAACGTCGCGGGACTCTTCGGCCATCTTGGTCAGCTGGGCCACCAGGTCGCGGGCCGCAGGCAACCACACCTGGGTGACTCCGCCCTGGACGCCCAGAGCATAGGAGAGATTGTTGATGTCTTCGCTAGTGCAGCCGAAGTGCACCAGCGGCTTCAGGTT
The DNA here is from genome assembly GCF_052379245.1 of Glutamicibacter sp. AOP12-B1-11. Lineage (NCBI taxonomy): Bacteria > Bacillati > Actinomycetota > Actinomycetes > Micrococcales > Micrococcaceae > Glutamicibacter > Glutamicibacter sp. AOP12-B1-11. The sequence continues at coordinate 8,667 of NZ_JBQSYL010000011.1, forward strand.
GCCAATGCCGATAGCGTCCAGGCGGTTAGCGATGTAGTACTCGACTGCCTTCACGTCGTGGACGGTGACGGCCTCGATCTCGGCCAGTTCCTTCACCGAGTCGGCGTTGAAGTCCGTGACGATCTTGCGCAGGGCAGCCTGCTGATCGGCGGTGAACGGGGAGGTGCCCGGCAGCACGGAGTTCTCGGCCAGGTGGATCAACCATTCGATCTCCACGTGAACACGATCGCGGTTCAGCGCCGCTTCGGAAAGGTAGTCAACCAACGGTGCCACCGCGCTGCGGTAGCGTCCATCGAGGGCACCAAGTGCCAGGGGTTCATTAGCAAGGGAAGTGCGCGCAATCTCAGCCATGTTCATATTCTTTCATCACTGCGTGCACATCACATCTTTTACACACATCCTTCTTTCCACAGCCGGTGCCCAAACGGGCCGAAAGAGGCAGCAGCAGGGTGAAGATGAAGGCAGATTTTCACCGATTCGCCGGTGGAGAATGACGGGTGGGAGCTAATCATGATGTTTCAGGCGACCCTGGATTCGGTGGCCTTCCAGCTGGATGACGCCCAGTCAACAACGCGTTTCGCCATCGAACAGCTCTCTTCAATCGGTTCGCTGACTTGGAGATCTTCGGCAGGCAAGGCCTTTGCCTCGGAGGTGAGCCAACTCAGTGACAGGCTCGTGGGACTCACCAAAGCGCTGGGCGAAGCCGAGTCCTATCTGTCGTTGGCGATCAGGGAGATGAACGCGTTGGAAGCGGAGATCCTCAATCAGCGAATGGCTTCCTAGCCATGGGATATGACGTCAATTACAACGCCTTGGATTACGCCCAATCGGCTCAAATTTGCCAACAAGTCTACGGGCAACTCCAAAGTGTGGAGACGCAACTGCTGAGAGCCTCGGTGCGCGCGCAAGAATGCCAGCGAGAAGCGCAAACCCAATGCTGGGTAAACGGAATCGGTAACCGCGGCTATTCACTGGGGATACTGGCGGACAAATTACGCACCGGCTACCACCACGCGGCCGAAGCCGTGATCGGCGCCCGGAGGTTGGAGGAGAAGGTGCACGCAGCAATCGAGAACTACGTCAGGGCAGAGACCAGAATCGAGAACTCGATTCTGGTCTCTGCCAAATGGCAGATTCTGCTGGACTCTTGGAACAGCACGCGCAACAACGATTCCCGCCCGCCAACCACCGACATGGAAACGCTGCTCAAGCTCTTTGTTTTGCTCTCTTCGCCACGGGACCGGTTTGGCTTTGCGCGCCCGCAGCCCTTGATGATGCACGAAACGACCGAAAAACTGGCCGATTTCATCTCTACCTGGGGGCCATTGCGGAGCAAGGAACTGCACCTCGGCGACGCCCAACCGGTGGAACAGGTTGAGATCGACGGCACGCTGAACGGCTACTACCAGCTTCACAAGATTCTCAACGATGCGGGACCCAGTGATGATGGGCAGATTCTGATCGCCGAGGCCGAGCAAGATGGAGAGAACGTTTATCTCGTCATTCTTCCCGGGACTCAGGGGGAGGGCAATGGCAATAATCCCTTTGACACCTACGGCATCATCGATGCGTTCAGCCTCGAATCGGAGAACTTCGCCGGACCGATCAGCGAGGCCCTGCACATCACTGGCGCCCGCGAGGGCGACGAGGTGATCCTCAGCGGGTACTCGCAAGGCGGGATTCATATTGCGAATCTGATGAAGAACAGGTTCTTGCGCAAGAAGTTCAAGATGGAAAAGATGCTGACCCTCGGTTCTCCCATTGGCCACATAGATCTTCCCGAGGACATTCGAAGCCTGTCGATTGAGGATTCCAAAGACATGGTTCCGGGTACCGACGGGGTGGAGAACAAACGCAAAAAGGATCAAATCACCGTGAAATTTGACGGTCCGAGGTTTGAGGAACAGCTCGACGAGGGGTTGTTCGGCAAACCGCACGACCTAGATAATTACGGAGACCATCTCGAAGAGCTGGTGGAGAACCCGATCCCGGATCTGCACGAGAATCTGCGGGAATTCGGGCTTCCTCCGGGACCTTTGAAATTTCGCAAATTCAAGATCGAACGCAAAGAGCGCCCGCGAAACACTAAGCATGAAAACTGGGAGGAAGAGAAATACGGCTCAGCCCGCTAGCGCTTAGCGCTTTTCCTTGCCAACGAAAAAGCCGAGGACTGCCGAAACGATCGAGATGATGATGGTGCCGACAATGGCGTCCCACCAGAATGCGTCGATGCTAAGGCCCACCGGCGTGAACTGAGTCAGCCAGCTGGTCAGCATCAGCATCAGCGCATTAATGATCACGGTGAACAGGCCCAAGGTGAGGCAAGTGATCGGCATCGAGAAGAACGAGACTATTGGCCGCACCAACGCGTTGATCAGGCCAAAGATCACGCCCACGATCAAATAGGCGATCGCGGATCCAAGGAGGCCTTCGCTGATGGCGCTGATCTGGATTCCGGGGACAATCCATACCGCTGCGGCAAGGGCCAATGCATTAACAATGACTCGAATCAAAAAGCTCATGAGACAACTTTGCCATAAAAGACTGGAAGCCCGGTGAGCAAAGAATCTGCCGATTGACCTACCGAGGGCTAGGCTTTGATGTATGAGTGAGAACCCCGTGACCCAAGATTTGGTGCAACCTCGTTCAGTAGTTGCGCGCTTGCCAAAATACGCCGCCGGCAAACCACCGACAGCAATCGAAGGACTTGAATCTTTCAAGTTGTCCTCCAATGAGATCCCTTTTGGCCCATTGGATGAGGTGCGTCGGGCGGTCATGGAACAGGACGCGCTGAACCGCTATCCGGACAGCCTCTCCACGAAACTGCGCGAGAGCCTCAGCGATTACCTCGACGTACCAGCCGAAGATGTCGTCACCGGTGCAGGATCGCTCGGCGCGCTGGCGCAGATTCTGACGACCTTTGCCGGTCAGAACGAAGACGGCGTCCAAGACGAGGTTATCTATGCATGGCGCTCCTTCGAGGCCTACCCAATTTTGGTGCAGAGCGCAGGCGCGCTGCCGGTAGAAATTCCCGTGCTGGAAGATGGCCGCCACGATCTTGAATCGATGATCGAAGCAGTCAACGAAAATACCTCGGTCATCTTGCTTTGCACGCCGAACAACCCCACCGGCCCGATCCTGACCCAGAGCGAGGTCGATGACTTCATAACGAGAGTGCCGCGCAATGTGCTGATCGTGCTGGACGAGGCGTACATCGAGTTTGTGCGCGATCCCGAAGCGGTGGACGGAGTCAACACCTACCGCGAGAATGAAAACGTGGTGTTGTTGCGCACGTTCTCCAAGGCCCACGGCCTGGCGAATCTGCGGGTTGGCTACAGCGTCGCGCACCCGGAAATCACCGACAATATTCGTGTCGTCGCCACACCATTTGCGGTCTCTTCAGTGGCGGAAGATGCCGCCGTCGCCTCCTTGGAAAATATCGATAAGGTGCTTGAGCGGGTCAACACCTTGGTGCAGGAGCGCGAACGCGTGGTGGCTGCGTTGAAGGCGCTGGGCTGGGATTTCCCGGCAACCCAGGCGAACTTCGTGTGGTTGCCGCTAGGCGGAAACACCCAGGCTTTCACCGAACGAGCCCAGAGCCAAGGGCTGTCGGTTCGCGGGTTTGCCGGTGAGGGCGTGCGGATCTCGATTGCCGAGGCAGCGGCCAACGACCGGATCATTGAATTATGCAAGAATTCTCTCGATTTAAAGCAGAGCTGACCTGCTTCTAATTCTCGCGTTTTAGACGCCTTGAGATATAGGCTGTTCATTAGTTAAGCCGCTATATGTCCCATAGGGAATGTATTCCTTGTGGGGCATATAATTGATCGAAGGAAGTTTTATGCCGCGTGCCGCAACCGAGGCAACGGACCAGGATCTGATTCAGATTCTGACCCCGGAAGGCCAGCGTCTGCCCAACGAAACTTATGATTCGTATTTGGGCGATGTTGACGATGACATGTTGCGTGGTTTTTACCGCGACATGGCGTTGACCCGCAGGTTTGACCAAGAAGCCACGGCCCTGCAACGCCAAGGTCAGCTCTGCCTCTGGGTCCCGCTGCGTGGGCAGGAAGCGGCGCAAATCGGTTCGGGCCGAGCCACCCGCCCGAAGGACTACATCTTCCCGACCTACCGCGAACACGGTGTTGCGCTCACCCGCAATGTCTCCTTCTCCGAGATGCTTCGCTTGTTCCGCGGCATCTCCGGCGGCGGTTGGGACCCGCGGGAAAACAACTTCCACATGTACACCATGGTGCTTGCCGCCCAGCTGCCGCATGCCGCCGGCTACGGCATGGCGATTAATCTTGAACAGCATGGCTGGGATGAAGCGAAACGCGCCGAACAGGGTGACGCGGTGCTGACCTACTTCGGCGACGGCTCCTCCACCGAAGGCGAAACCCACGAATCGATGGTTTTCGCCAACTCCTTCGACGCACCGGTGGTGTACTTCTGCCAGAACAACCAGTGGGCCATTTCGGTGCCATTCGAAGTTCAATCGAAGGTCCCGCTGGTCACCCGCGCCGCTGGCTACGGAATGCCGGGAATCCGCGTGGACGGCAACGACGTGCTGGCGGTCCTGGCGGTCACCCGCTGGGCCATGGAGCATGCGCGAAGCGGCAAGGGACCGGTGCTGATCGAAGCGGTTACCTACCGCCTGGGCGCGCATACCACCGCAGATGACCCGACCAAGTACCGCCAGAGCGAAGAAGAGCTGGCCTGGGCGCCGAAGGATCCGCTGATCCGCATGGAAACCTACCTGCGAGAGAGCAACATCGTCGACGAAGCGTTCTTCGAACAACTCGAACGGGACGGAAACGCGATGGCCGCTCAGGTCCGCAAGGACGCCATGGCCTTCCCCGTTCCGCCGCTGTCCAAGTCCTTTGAGCAGGTGTACGCCGAAGCTCACCCACTAGTCCAGGAAGAACTGCAATGGCATCTGGACTACGAAGCCGGGTTCGCGGACGAAGCCGGACAGGGAGAGAAATAAATTGACGACAACCATGACTCTTGCCAAGGCCATCACCAACGGCTTGGACAAGGTGCTTGCATCCAATGACCGCGCCATCCTCATGGGTGAAGATATCGGACGCCTCGGCGGCGTGTACCGAATCACCGAAGGGCTGATCGACAAGTACGGTGCCCACCGGGTGATCGATTCCCCACTGGGTGAAGCCGGAATCGTGGGCGGCGCGGTCGGCATGGCACTGCGGGGGCACAGTCCGCTGGTGGAAATCCAGTTCGACGGCTTCGTCTTCCCCGCCTTCAGCCAGATCACCACCCAGCTGGCCAAGATGCATGCCCGCTCCGAGGGGCGGCTGACCGTGCCTGTGGTCATCCGCATTCCTTACGGCGGCGGCATCGGTTCCATTGAGCACCACTCCGAATCCCCGGAAGCCCTGTTCGTGCATACCGCGGGTTTGCGCGTGATCACCCCCTCCAACGCGCACGACGCCTACTGGATGATCCAGCAGGCCGCCGAATGCAAGGATCCGGTCATCTACCTGGAACCCAAGCGCCGCTACTGGCTCAAGGGCGAGGTTGATACCGAAGCTCCGGCGCTGGACGCATTCAAGGCTCAGATAGTCCACCCTGGAGAAGACGCGACCATCGTCGCCTACGGCCCGCTGGTTCCCATCGCGCTGGCTGCCGCGGAAGCCGCCCGCGAGGACGGCCGCTCGGTTGAGGTGATCGACCTGCGTTCGCTCTCGCCGATCGATTTCGACACCATCACCGAATCGGTGCAGAAGACCGGACGGCTGATCATCACCCACGAAGCGCCGACCTTTGGCGGTCTCGGTGGCGAAATCGCCGCGCGCATTTCCGAACGCGCCTTCCTGTCCCTGGAAGCACCTGTGCTTCGCGTAGGTGGATTCCACATGCCATACCCCATCTCGAAGGTCGAATCCCAGTACCTGCCGGACATCGACAAGCTGCTCGAAGCCCTCGACCGGTCCTTCGCTTACTAAGCGCTAAGGAACCAAGGAGAAAAACATGACTGTCTTTAATCTTCCCGATGTGGGCGAGGGGCTAACCGAAGCCGATATCGCCTCCTGGAAGGTCTCCGTGGGAGACACCGTCGAGGTCAACCAGATCTTCGTGGAAATCGAAACCGCCAAATCGCTGGTCGAGCTTCCCTGCCCCTTTGCCGGGGTAGTCACCGAACTGCACGCGGGCGAAGGCGACACCGTATTGGTGGGCCAGCCGCTGATCACCATCAACGAAGAAGGCGACCCGGTGCCACCTACCGGTGTCCCCGAACCATTGGAAGCCGCCAACACCGAAACCCCGGTGGCCTCCGAGGAGCCCGGCCCGTTGGTGGGCTCCGGCCCGGCAGCCGACTCCGCGGTACGCCGCAAGCGCACCAGCCGTCCGGCGCCTTCGGCCGCAGCTGCGCGGCCCACCCCGCCTCGCGGGAGCGCCAGCGCCGCCGGCCTGGCAGATACGATCTCGCGTCGCGCCCAGGGTCTGGGCCAGGCGGTGGCCCGCGAGGTCGACCGCCGCAAGCCCGCCATGGCCAACTTTGTCGACCGGGTGCTTGCAAAGCCTCCGGTGCGCCGGCTCGCCAAGGATCTTGGCGTGGACATCAACGAGATCGTCGGTACCGGCGTGCAGGGTGAGGTCACCCGCGAAGACGTCAACAGCTACCAGGGCCAGCGCGAAGCCGAGCGCGACGCGGCACCAACCTACTGGGGGCACGGAGCCGAAGGCGGCGCGCTCATCGAACGCACCCAGGTTCGCGGGGTGCGCAAGGCCACCGCAAAGGCCATGGTGGATTCCGCCTTCAGCGCCCCGCACGTTTCGATCTTCGTGGACGTGGACGCAAGCCGCACCATGGAGTACGTGCAGCGGCTGAAGAAGTCCCGCGACTTCGAAGGCATCAAGGTTTCCCCGTTGCTGGTGCTGGCCCGCGCAGTGATCTGGGCCGCGGCGCGCAACCCCTCGGTCAACGCCTCCTGGGTGGAGACCGAGAATGGTGCGGAGATCCACCAGAAGCACTTCATGAATCTCGGCATCGCCGCGGCCACCCCGCGTGGGCTGCTGGTTCCGAATATCAAGAATGCCCAAGAGCTGAACATGCGAGAGCTCGCGATCGCCCTCAACGAGCTGGCCACCACGGCCCGAGCAGGCAAGACCAGCCCGGAAGAAATGCGCGACGGCACGTTGAGCATCACCAATATCGGTGTGTTGGGCATTGATACCGGAACCCCGATCATCAACCCGGGCGAGGTAGCGATCGTCGCCTTCGGCACGATCCGCCAGAAGCCATGGGTTGTCGACGGCGAGGTGGTGCCCCGCTGGATCACCACCCTCGGTGGCTCCTTCGACCACCGCGTGGTTGACGGCGACCTGTCGGCCCGCTTCATGGCCGACGTCGCCTCGATTATGCAAGAACCGGCCATGCTGCTGGACTAGGCGGTGAAATCAACCCGCCAGGCGAGGTGCCATGAGCACCTCACCTGGCGGGTTTTCCCGCGCCCGGTTACTCAAACTCTTATTGATATACTCGGGGCACTATGACTCGACCGTTCGCTGCAGTCCGTTCCTTGCCCCGATTCGGAGCACTGCTCCTGCCGCTGTTGGCGCTTCTCGCGCTTCTCGCGCTGCCGCTCCCAGCGCAGGCCCAAGACCTCCGGTCAGAACCGGTTTACCCCACCGTGCAATCAAGCGCCCCGGCACAAGACGAAGAACCAATCCGCATTCCGCGTGTCACCGCGCAGCAAGAGAACTTCTACCTTGCGGTCAGCGACGCGGCTCAAGACTCGGTCGATACGCAAGAAATTCTCGATCAGGTGCGCCAATCCATGGATCTTTCAAATGCGAAGATTCTGGTTGGAGTCGACCGGAAACCAAACAACCTCACGGGAGCCGCGCAGCTGGTGCGAGGCTTGCTGCTCTTCGGTGACAGCGACGCGCTCAGCGATGACTGGGTGGAAAACGGCCAGGAGCTGGGGTACGTCGGCAAAGGCTGGATTGTCGTCGGGGTCATGCTGCCCGAAGCCCCGGGAGCACCAACCGAGGTTTCGGTGGAACCGGGCCGCAACGTCACGCCCGTCGGTTCGGGAGCCGAAGACCGCATCCAGCGGGCCGGCCGGCAGCAGTTCGACGCCCAGAACTACAGCCAAGGCCTCATCGAGGTGGCACGGGCCAGCGCCACCGAGCTGAAGGCGCCCAAGGACAGCACCACCGCAAAAATCATTGGATTCGGCGTGCTAGGCCTGATCGTGGTTGGAGCGGTGCTCGCAACCTATATCGCGCGGCATCGCAAGAATCGTGCAGCGGCTGCCATGGCGCGCAGCAAACGCGGTGACATGCTCGTGGAGCTGCTCCGCCAGCGCGCCTTGCGACTGGAGAAGGATGGCGCGCGCCCAGCTGCCGGCAACCCGGAAGGACCCAGCGCGCAGGCGAGCACGGCAATTAAAACCGCGATTCCACCGCTTAATGCTCGCGCCCGCCAATTGGCCGAACAATACCAAGACGGCGGTCCGCTCGGTGCCGATCGGTTGGCAACCATGGAAAGCGCCTTTGCCGATCAGGAGGTGCTGGTCGCGGGGAGCAAAGCGCTCAATAGCCTGCTTGGCTCGAAGTTCCGCAACAAGGACGACTGGAACGCCATCGTGCTCACCCACCGCGAACGGCTCGAAGATACCGCGCAGTTCCTCAACATACCGTCCGTCGGGCAGCTGGAGTGTGTGCCTCGATTGCGTGCATTGATCATCGAGCACACCAACCGGCTGGACGAGATGCGCCAATGGGCAGGCGGAAGCCAGCAGCGAAATCAAACTACTGCGCAGGTACTGGATGAGCTGTGGATCATGCACCAGGAGTTGCAACGGGAACATGCAGCAGCAGTTCAACAGGCTAGCGCCGCAAATTTGAAACTCATCGACTCATTGCGCGAGCGCATGCTCGGTGACCGGGCCGCGAAGGTCTGCTCCGATCCGCTGAGCATCTTGGACCGTGCGTACGCACGGGCTGAAGAGCTGGCCGTCGTGAAGCAACAGGAGAACTCATGAGCAGGCGCCAAATGCTCGATTCGCGCGGTCGTCGATTAAGCCGTCCGCGGTCCTGGGCGGCACTTGGTGCGATCCTCATGGCCATCATCACCACGCTGGTTGCCGTGCGGGGGTACACCTCGATCCCGGAGGAGCCACTGCACGAGGTGTCGATCGTCGTCGAGGGGTCGCACGACTGGAACATCAGCCAGCCCACGGTGGACGCGGCACTTGAAAAACAGCCCATCAAGTCGCATAGACCGCTGACGCTCACCGTCACCGACAGGTATCTCAGCGGGGATGAACTGCTGCGCGGCGAGCTGGCGGACTACGACGTCCTGCTCTCCACCCAGCTGGAGAATCTTGAAACCGAAAACCAAGACGTTGACGAGCGGTTCAACGGCAGTGCGCTGAAATCCGAGTTGGTTTCCGGAGACGACGAGTACCGGGATGCGCGCTTCGAAATCAGCAATTCCTTTTGGGACAACGTCGGCCTGGGCCACGGACCGCAAGCGGTGATTGCCTCGGCCGAACGCGCGGCGATTGTGCTCTCCGATGTTCCGGTGCAAAATCCGCTGTATTGGTTCGGGGCGATTGGCCTATGCGCCATGCTCACCGCGGTGCTGCTGTACTTTGCGCTGCGCTACCGTGCGCGGTGGAATTCCAGGTATCGCCGCTTCGTGGCCGCGCAGCGCAAGCTGGCCCGAGTGGTCCTGGACCTCGAAGCCTTGGAAGCGACCTATGCCGCCGCAGCCGAGAGTTCGCGTCCGGAAGGGTTCAGCAAAAACTGGCACGACTTGCAAAGCCTGTCATTGGAGGCGGCGCGCAACGAAGATCCGCTGCTGACCTCGCTTTTCACCAAGGCCGAGGCACTGAACCAGAGCACCGGTGCAAAGCTCTCCGAATTTGAAAACACCAGCCGGAGGCTGACGCAACTAGCCGATGCGCTGATGGGCGCCGGGTCGGTGCACGCAAATCTCGCCGGAACCGGAAGTACCTTCGATAAGCTCAGCCGGCCAATCTATGAGGCAGCGACCGCACTGCTGATTCGTCTGGACAAGGCGCCGGGGCGCATGATCTCGGGCCAAGATGTCCAGGCGTTGCGCACCGACCTTGGCGAGCTCTTGGACGCCTCGACCGGCGACACCGACAGCAAGCAGGCCGTCGCCCGGTGGCGCGAAGCCGAACAGCAGCTTGCGCGGCACACCCGCACGCTGATCACCTCGCTGCGCCGCTATCCGCACGGCCGTATTCCCGCAGTGGCGCAGATTTCCCAAGATCATCGGCAACTGCGTGAAAGCCTGGGCCTCGAAGCCCCGGAAGAATCAAGCGCCTTGCACCACCTGCGCTTGGCCAATGCCCAGGTGCGAGCCACGCTGGGGGACACCCTCGCCTCGGATGGCGGCGGGCAAACGCCCGACGCCGGCGCAAAGCCCAACACCGCGATTGCTTCGGCTCGGGGAAGGCGAGGGACCGCCGGTACCGAGGAACCGGCTCCGCGCCGTCGCGGACTGCTGATCACCCTCGCGGTGTTGACGCTTCTGGGCAGCATGGTTGCCGCCGGATTGCTGGTGGCCAAGCTGACCGCAAGCCCCGAAGTCGCCAGCGATGGCAGCGGGCAAGGGGTGCGCTTTGAGGTAGATGACCCGGCGGGGATGCTCGTCGAAGAAGATGTCTTGCGCTATATGGACACCGACTTCGAAAGCGACAGCAGCTTCACCCTCGCGGTACGGGACGCCGAAAGCTATCTTGAATTCCGTCCCCCGGAGCCCGGAAGCACCTTCCGCGATGTTCTGCCCGTCAGCATCCTGGAGGCCAAATGGCGTTTGAAGGGTGAATTCAAGGACAAAGTAGATCCGGCAACCGGTGAGCTTCTCCCCGAGGAAGCGATCATCCCGGTGCTGGTCACCGACGCCGAAAGGACCGTCGTTCCGGGAATCATCAGCTCCGTGGTGCAACGCGGCGAGTTTTCCTGGGGTCGCCTGAACGCCTGGGAACACGGGTCGATCAGCGAATCCAGATATTTGGAGATGGAGGTCGCCGGAACCCTGGACGACTACAACGAGGCGCTGGAACGCAACGGGTATGAGCGAGCCGCGTTCTCCCCGTCGGGCCTCTTCTGGATGCTCAGCTTCATGTTCTTCTTCACCGTCATCAACCTGGTGCTCTTCGTGCGGTACCTGCTCGGTGCCACGAGCCGCATCAGCCGATTCGGACGCGGCGCAGGGGCCTTGGCTCGGGCGAAGAAGCAGCTCGAAACGTTGATGCTCGGCTTGGACGACGCACAGCTCAACGCGGTGGCGGTGCTCGGTTCCGGCGGCCAAGGGCGCGCAGATGAAGCCGGGCAGCGGCTCTTCGAACGCGCTCTGGTGATGGCGTGGCACGAAGCTGAAGAACTCTCGCAGCTTCCCTTGTCCGAACGTTTGCACCAGTCATATGCTCACCGGGTGGCCCACCTGGAACGCTTGGTGGCGATGCTGGGTGAACGCGATGCAGATGTCGCCCGCCGCGCCAAGGCCCTGGTGGCCGCGACTCGTGGTGCTGGCGGAGATGAGCCGTCCTCGGTCATCCTTCCCGGATAATTTGGGTATTAGGCTTCCAGAACAATAAAGAGGAAGGCGAGGAACCGCGGGTCTTGGCGGCCGTTGAAAAAATCAGGGAATGTCTCCACGGCTTCTGGAGAGGGGGCAGGCTCTTCGAGGTGCGTCAGGCGGAAACCTGCTGCTAGGAAAGATGCAAGCATGGCCGACAAGGACCTGTCCCAGAAGGTCAGTTCGGTTTCTTGCCCGTTCATCTGCCAATTCTCGGTTCTTGAACGGGTTTCGAAGTAGTTTGTCTTCACTCCGGCCTCACGCTGGCCGAGCCAGGTGGCGAACGGGTGCTCGACCGAGAGGATCAGGCGACCGCTCGGTTTAAGCACACGTTTCATCTGGGCCAGGGTGTCCTGCCAGTCTTCGAGATAGTGCAACGAGAGCGAACAGAGCACATCATCAAAGGTATTGTCTTCGAAGGGCAGCGGTGCAGCTAAATCGGCGACTCGCAGGTCCACCTCGGGGCCGAGCCGATCGCGGGCAATGTCGAGCATTGCGGCGCTGCCGTCGATTCCGATGACGGTAGCTCCGAGTTCAAGCAGGTCGGCAATATTTGGGCCGGATCCGCACCCGGCGTCCAGCACGTGATGGCCTTTGACCTCGCCAAGCAGCGCGCGGATTGCAGGACGATTGTAATACTCGTTGAGCAGGCTTGAATCATTTTCGGCGGTATAGCCATCGGCAATGGCGTCGTAGGCCGCAGCAGCGGATTTCACTTCTACATTTGGGAGCTCCATGCGGTAATACTTGCACACCTAGCTGCCGTTGGCGGAGGAGTTTCGGTCTTGCGCGCCTTGGGACATGAGCTGAAGTTGATGGGAGCTACCTGTGACCGCGTCATTCCTGGCGCGCGGGCGCCGCAGGTGCCAGAAGCGGGAGCGACGGTCACGCTCCCGAGGCTTCGGGAAGGCACGACCGTCGCTGGGGCTAGCGGTATTGGCTAGCCGAGCACCTCGGGCAACGGGCCAGGATCGTTGCCTAGGACATTTTGTGAAAGGAACTCGAAGATCACCTGGTACCAGATCTTGGCGTGCTGCGGACTGAGAATCCAGTGGTTTTCATCCGGGAAGTACAGGAACTGGTGGGCGGTGGTTCCGTCCGCCTCCTGCGGAAGCCCGGACTCGGCCAATAGCTCGTACCACAAGCGCAAGCCCTCCCCAATGGGTACGCGATAATCCTTGTCGCCATGAATCACCAGCATGGGCGTCACAATATTCGCCACAGAGTTATGCGGGGAATTGACCTGGATCATTTCCTTGCTCATCTCGCGTGTCCAATAGAACGAGGCATCGGTGGTCTTGCCGAAACCTTCCAGCGCCCACAGGCTCGCATGAGTCACGATGGCCTTGAACCTATCGGTGTGCCCGGCGATCCAGTTGGCCATGTAGCCGCCAAACGATCCGCCCATGGCCGCGGTCCGGGTCTCATCAATATCCGGGCGGGACTCGGCGGCATCGGTGATGGCCATCAAATCCGTATAAGGCTCGAAACCCCAACGCCCCCAACCACGCTGGATGAACTGTTGGCCGTAGCCGGTAGACAGCGAAGGGTCGGGCAAGAGCACCGCGTACCCTTGAGCGACCGCCAGCCATGGATTCCAACGCCAGCTCCAGGCATTCCATGAGCCCAGCGGGCCGCCGTGGACCCACAGCAGCAACGGTGCCTGGGACTTCGGACCGGCAGTTTCGGGAAGGGCCAGCCAGGCACGCACCGGGGTCCCGTCCTCGGCGGTGGCCGTGACTTCGGTGAGCGTGCCCGGAAGCTCGGGCCGCGCTGCGGGGGAACGCAGCTCGGATACCCGCGCGTATTCGTTCTCTTCCAGATCCGAGAGGTGGGTAAGTTCCACCGCCACCGGTTCCGCAGGATATTCGTAGCTTGAGCGTAATGCGTAAGCGGTCCGCGAATCCGGGCTGATCAGTACGTTGGCGTATGCTCCGGCATCGGTCAGGCGAGTGATCTTGTCCCGGTCCAGCGACAGGTGGAAGATCGGGCTATGCCCGTGCTCGTCGGCGACGATCAGCAGCGAGTGGCCGTTGGGGAACCAGATGATGTCTTCCGCCCAGCGGTCCCAGCCCACTGCGATTTCGTGGGTTTCTCCGCTGGCCAGTTCCATAAGCCAAAGGCTCATCACCGGCGCGGTCTCGGGGGTGGAGCGGGTCCAACGGCAGTAGATCAGTTTGGTCGAGTCCGGGCTGATCTTGCCTACCGTGTACTCGTAGTCCTGATCCGGAGACAGGAGCATCTCCTGTTCGCCGGAATGCAGATCGATGCGCATCAATCCTGTAGCCACCGAGCCGCGGCCTTCCGGTACCATCCACTCGGTAATCAGGAACTCGCCGCTATCCGCGGCAGTGAACTCAGCTTCTGTCTGATTCGCACCGATGCCGGGAGTGAGGTCCCTGAGCGTGCAAGCATCGGCGCTTGAGCTTTCCGGCAGCCGGGTTGCATAGAAATGTGGTGTTTGCGGTCCAAGATCCGCATCCCAATATCGCACCGGATAACTGGTGTGCAAGATGGCGGAGATCTTCTTCTCCTTGCGTTCGCCGAGGATCTTTTCCTCATGTTCCAGGTCCTTTGCGCGTGGCAGCCCGGCGGCGCGTACCAAGAGGTCCTTCTGGTTCCGGGCGAATGTGGTGACCGATTCGATACCTGCCGGATGCGACAGGATCGACCGCGCCTCGCCTCCCGCCTTGGGCAGCAGCCACGCTTCGGGCTTGGCGTCATCCTTGGCGGAGCGCTTGGACAGAAAGAGCAGATCGCCGGTGGCGGTGAAGTTCGGCTGCGATTCGCCGTTTTCGCTAAAGGTCAGCCGGCGGGCCGGTTCGTGTCCGCTGGGGTCGATCTCCCAGAGGGCGGAGGTGTATTTTGTTGCGTCTTCGGCAAGCGTGCTCACCGAGGTGACTAGCCGGGTGCCATCTGGCGAGAGCGCCAGCCCGCCGAGCCGGGAGAGGGAAATGTAGCCATCAAGATTATGAAAGGGTTGCTTTGCATGTGCCATAGGACACATCATTCCACTATTGCCGCTCAGGTACTAGTGCAAGGCACAGATGCGCTCCAAGCAGAAGCCGCGTCGCATCGCGCGAGTTGCGTCCAAGACTTAATGCTTTTGATATTGGAATGGCGTGCCGGATAGGGGATCGTGGGAGCGAAGGGGCCCCGCACCCGCTCACCGCGGCGTGCCGGCCGGCACGCCGATCCGCAGGGACTGTTAAGGAGCCAAAGGTGAAACAACTACAACTATCGCTGCGACTGCTGTCGCTAACGGCACTCTCCGCGCTCGCGTTGACTTCGTGCTCGACGAATGATCCAAGCCCGGAACCGGCACCGAGCGAGAACACTCAAGTCCCGGACGCCTCGGCAACAGCGCCCGCGCCAAGCCCCGGCGACTCGCAGAGCCCGAGCGCGGACGAATCCGATAATTCGAGTCGAACCGGAGAAACCGACCTATCTCAAACTCAAGAGATTATGGGCATCGGTTTCCAGCTGCCCGCGGAGTGGTACGTAGAAGAAGATTGCGATGGCGAATGCATCGAGTACGACAAATGGGAGATCAAGGATCGCAGCGGCGCACATGTGATGACCCTGCTCCCGAATACCGCGACCTCTCCGGACGGCGACATGAACCTCTATGAACGCGAGCTGCTCAAAGAAGTTCCGATACCCGCACTGGAAACTCCAACGAGTCTAATCGCCGAGTTTTGGACGGGCACCAGCCAGGATGACGGCGAAAAGGAAACCGGTTTCTCCTTGGCGCTCGTCGATGACCAGGTCCTGAAAGAGCGCACCGAACAACCCGATCTGGACTATTTCAAAATCGGCGACAGCCAGGCGCCGATGCTCTGGGTGGAAGAGGAATATATGGAGGATCAAGGCATCGGCGACGATCCCACTCGTGAGGGCGTGGACAACTTCCTGGCCAGCGACGAGTACCGAACCATCGAAAGCATCCTGCTCACCGTGCGCCATGCGGCGGGTTAAACACCAATGGTGTGGAGCCCGCTAGAACTCCACACCATTGGCAGGGTGATTAGACCAGTGCCTTCTCATTTCCCGAGTCGCCATTGCTTGCGCGCTCTGCAGCCAGGCGTGCGCTTGCCAGCTCGTTGATCCGCTTCCGGCTGGCGTACCAGCCGAGAATCAGCAGCGGAACGATGATCGCCAGCGAAGCGATGGTCCAGGTGCCCACCGGATTGTCGAAGGCCATCATGACCAGCACCGCGGCGAGGAAGACCAGGGTTACCCATCCGGAGATGGGAGCCAGCGGCATCCGGAAGCTCGGACGCTCCAGGCTGCCGCGGCGTGCGGCCTTGGCCAACGCCATCTGGCACAACACGATCATGCCCCAGGAGGCCAGGATTCCCACGGCGGCGAAGTTCAAGACGATTTCGAAGGCCTTGGCCGGAACAAAGGCGTTCAGGACCACGCCGAAGACCGCGACGGCCGCGGTGATCAGGATGCCGCCATAGGGCACCCCGGACTTGTTCATGCGTCCGGCGAAACGCGGGGCCGAACCGTTCAAGGACATGGAGCGCATAATGCGCCCGGTGGAGTACAAGCCGGCATTCAACGAAGACAGCGCGGCGGTGAGCACCACCAGGTTCATCACCACATCCATGCCCTGAATGCCGATGGAGCCGAAGAAGGTCACGAACGGGGATTCGCCGGCCTTGTAGGCGGAGTAGGGAAGCAGCAAGGAAAGCAATACCAGCGAGCCGACGTAGAACACCGCGATGCGGATGATCACCGTGTTCACCGCCTTCGGCATGACCTTCTCGGGATCCTTTGCCTCGCCGGCCGCGGTGCCGATCAGCTCGATCGACGCGTAGGAGAAGACCACGCCCTGCATGAGCACCAGCACCGGCAGCAAGCCGTTGGGCAGCAGCCCGCCGTTGTCGCTGAGAATCGAGAAGCCCACCTCATGGCCGTCGATCGGGGTGCCGAAGATGACGAAGTAGCAGCCAACAATGAGGAAGCCCACCAGCGCGACGACCTTGATCAAGGCGAACCAGAATTCCATCTCGCCGAAGGCCTTGACCGAAACCAGGTTCATGCCGAGCACCAGGGCAAGCGCCGCCAACGCCCAGACCCACTGCGGAACCGCGCCAATCCAGGAAACGTATTTGCCGAAGAACGCCATGTACAGGGCCACCGCGGTGATGTCCACAATTGAGGTCATGACCCAGTTCAGCCAGTACAGCCAGCCGGTGGCAAAGGCTGCCTTCTCGCCGTAGAACTCGCGGGCATAGGAAACAAAGGAACCCGAGGTCGGGCGGTGCATGACCAGTTCGCCCAGTGCGCGCAGGATCAGGAATGCGAAGAAGCCGCAGACCGCGTAGCTCACGACGATGCCCGGACCGGCAGCCGCCAGGCGCCCGCCGGCGCCCATGAACAGGCCGGTGCCGATGGCGCCGCCAATGGCGATCATCTGCATCTGGCGGGAAGAAAGCCCCTTGTGGTAGTCGTCGTCACCGGCGGTGAGACCCGCCTCGGGCACGTGCGCCGCGGTGGCGTGGGTGGTGGAATGCTCCATCGGAATCCTTGCGTGTTAGTCGGAGAGATTTGCCAGGCGCTCTGGCTTGAGCAGTTCGTTCAGGTCTGCGGCCGAGAGCAGGCCGCGTTCGAGCACCAGCTCGGCCACGCCGCGTCCGGAATGCAACGCTTCCAGCGCGATCGAGGTGGACTGGGCGTAGCCCAGCCGTGGGTTCAACGCGGTGACCAGGCCGATGGAGTTCTCCACCTCGCGGCGCAACGCGTCCTCATCGACGGTGATTCCATCGATGCAGCGGGTGGCCAGGGTGAGGCAACCGTTGGTCAGGTGCTTGAGCGAAAGCCCAATGGAGTGCGCGATCACCGGTTCGAAGGCGTTCAGCTGGAGCTGGCCGCCCTCGGCCGCCATAGTCACCGTCATATCGTGGCCGACCACCTGGTAGGCGATCTGGTTGACGACCTCCGGGATGACCGGGTTGACCTTTCCGGGCATGATCGAGGACCCGGACTGCACGGCCGGCAGCTGCAGGTCGTTGAGTCCGGCACGTGGTCCGGAAGAGAGCAGGCGCAAATCGTTGCAGATCTTCGAGATCTTCAGCGCCACACGCTTGAGCACTCCGGAGAGGTGCACGAAGGCTCCCACGTCGCTGGTGGCCTCGATCAGATCGGGACTGGTGGTCAACGGCAGGCCGGTCAAAGCGGCCAGATGGCCGCGCGCCGATTCGGCGTAGCCTGCCGGTGCGTTCAAACCGGTGCCGATCGCGGTGGCCCCGAGATTGATCTCGGTGACCAGCGACAGCGATTCGGCCAGCCGATCGCGGTCCTCGCGCAAGGTGACGGCCCACCCGCCAAATTCTTGGCCGACGGTCATCGGCACCGCATCTTGCAACTGGGTGCGTCCCATCTTCACCACGCTGCGGAATTCGCCGGCCTTGGCCAGGCAGGAATTCTCCAGCACCAGCATGGCTTCAAGCAGCGGCTGGGTGGCGAAGTGCGTGGCGATGTTCACCGCGGTCGGGTACGCGTCGTTGGTGGACTGCGAGAGGTTCACATGGTCATTGGGGTGCAGGTAGGAGTACTCGCCCTTTGCATGACCCATGATTTCCAGGGCGAGGTTTGCAATGACCTCGTTGGCGTTCATATTGGTGCTGGTGCCCGCGCCGCCCTGGATGGGGTCGATGATGAACTGTTCGTGCAGGGCGCCGGCGGCGATCTTTTCGCAAGCCTGGTCGATGGCCCCGGCGCGCTCGGCGTCGAGCAGGCCCAGCTCGTGGTTTGCCCGGGCGGCCGCCTGCTTCACGCGGGCCAGCGCGGCAATCAGATGCGGGTTGCCGGTGAGGCTGGTGCCGGTGATATCGAAGTTTTCCTTGGCGCGCAGGGTATGCACGCCCCAGTAGGCGTCGACCGGGATGTCGCGGTCGCCGATCAGATCGTGTTCGCTGCGTGTGACGGGAGCCTGAATGGTTTCAGACATGAGTGCTCACTCCTGATTTTAGGCGCACTAAATGCACCATGGGTGTTGGATAGAAATTGAAAATCGTCGGGTTAGAGTGCTGTCAGTTCGCCGACAGGCTCTCCGCCGCCCAGGGCGGGGGAAGACGCCAAATCTTCCAGCGCCGCGGGCGCCTGGTCTCCAAGATGGCTGGCCAGCAGCTTGACGGTGATCGGCATGCGTGCCCGGTCTGAGCCGTCGGAGATCTTGACCGCCAGCGAGGAACCGTCGGGCAGGCCAACGGCCTGGATTCCTTCGAAACCATCCTTGGCCACGGCACCGGGCACCGCGCGCATGAGCTCGGTGACGTCGCGCCCTTCGCCGGCGACCAGTTCTGGATAGGCGCGCATGGAAGCAGCTACGCGGCCCTCGGCGGTGTCCGGCGCGGCCTTGGCCAATTTGGCGAAGCCGCGAGCCAGCGCGGCGAGGGTCATGGGGTAGACCTGGGTGCCGCAGCCGTCGGTGCTGATCGTGGTGATGCGCTCTTCGGTGAGTTCTTCAACGATCTCGCGCAGCGCCGCCGCCAGCGGGTGGGAGGCAGCCAGATAGTTTTCGGTCGCCCAGCCGTTGTGCTTGCACATGGCCAGCAGCGCCGCATGCTTTCCCGAGCAGTTCTGCGCCAGTTGGGTGGCGCTGCCGCCGCCGGCAAGCCAGCTGGCCCGTTCGGCCACACCGTAGGGCAGGTCGGTGGAGTTCCCCAGCTCCGCGAGCTCCAGCCCTGCGTCGCGCAGCGTCGAATGGGCTACCTGCTGATGGCGCGGCGCACCGGAATGGCTGGCGGCAGCCAGCGCGATCTGCTCCTGGCTCAGTTCCAGGCCGGAGCGCAGAATGGCCACGGCAAAGAGCGGCTTCAGCGCCGAACGCGGGTAGAAGCGCGCCTGCTGATCTCCCAGCGCGGTGATGACCTCACCCTGCGGATCGAGCAGCACCGCCGAACCGTAGTGGATCGATTCGAGCATTTCGCCACGGCTGGCGGAGACCAGCGGCACATGTTTTGGAAGCTCTGCACCAGCGCACTGCGCCAATCCCGCGGAAGCGGCGGCTGAGGGGGTCACTTGGAACTCCTGACGATAGTTGAAACTGCTTGTTGCACGGCGCTCAGGTGTTCGGCCATCGCCTGGCCGGCGGCTTCGGCGTCGGACGAGCAGATGGCGGCGACGATCTTGCGGTGCTCGGAATTCGAGGGGGAGCGGCGTCCGGTGACGAGGTTGACCGTCTCGGATTGGCGGGCCATGGCCTCGCGGATGTCGCCCACGACGCGGTCGAAGACGGAGTTGCCGCTGGCGCGGGCGATCGCCGCATGGAAGGCGGCATCGAGTTCCACCCAGGCTTCGGCGCCGTCTTCGGCTTCCATCTCCTCGATGAGGCCGCTCAGCCGCTCCAGGTCCTCGGAGGTGCGCCGGGCGGCGGCCAATTCGGCGGCGGGGATCTCGATATGCGGGCGTGCCTCATAGAGGTCCGCCGAGGAGAAGGTGCCGAGCACCAGATCCCGGGTGGGCCGGTGGGAGATGACGAAGGTGCCGCGGCCGGTTTCGGTGCGGGTCAATCCGAGCGCGGCGCAGGAACGCAGGGCTTCGCGGACCACCGAGCGGCTGACCCCGTAGGTCGAGGCCAGACTCGCTTCGGAGCCGAGCTTGGCGCCGAGCGGGATCTCCTGGGCCTCGATGGCTGCGCGCAGGGTGTTGAAGACCGCTTCGGAGGCGCTGGTCCGGGCGATCGGTTGCTGTCCGGCTGTCCAGCTGTCTGACAGGTTCATGAGTACCAGTGTGCGGGTGTGATGCACCCTACGTCAAGTTGATTCGGCAGGGCTTGCGATCGGACTAGTCAACGGCGTGCGGACACCGGGAGAGTGGGGCGTTGCCCACTCTCCCGGCAGCCTGATTCAGCGTTCCGTGGATTCCAGGATCTGCTTCAAGGCCCGCAGGTCCGCGGCGTTCGCGCGGCGCATCAGCGGTGCCATGAGCGGAGCGAAGATCCGGCCGAAACCCGCCGGCTGGCCATCGTTGCGCAGGCGCACGCGGGTGCTGTGGGCATCGACGGTTTCGAAGCGGTAGCTGGTGCGCATCGGAAACGGGCCCTGCGCGGTGGACATCACGAGCAGCTTCTCAGGCACCAGCTCGATCACCTCGTAGACGTAGGACAGCTCCCGGCCTAGGAAGCGGGCCTCGAAGGCGGCGCGCGCTCCGATCGAGAATTCCCCGTCCGTCAACCGGCGCACCGAGCGGATGTTCCGGTACCAGGCCGGGGCATTAAGCGGATCCACTGCGTAGTCGGCCACCGCCCGAAGCGGGCGGTGGATGACGATGCTGGTGGTGACGTCGACCATGCTGCGTGGCCCCTACGCGCCGCTCGGAACTCGGCCGGTGAAGGCGACCAGTCGATCGAGGCTGCCGGCCGATTCGGCAACCACCGTTTGCGGCCCGAAGGAGCCGGATTCGCGTTGCGCTGCGCCGACGGTTCCTTGGGCAATTCCCAGCACGTAGTCGGCAAACCCCGGATCCACCGCATAGTCCTGGCCGGTGGCTTGGGCCAGGTCCCAGCCGTGCACCAGCAGTTCCAGGTTCAGAATTCCGGCGACCACCGGAGCGGGCAAAACCGCAAAACCGAGGTCGATCTCTCCGGCCAAGCCGCGCGCGTTGAGGGCTTCGAGGGCCGCTTGGGCGAGATTCGCGATGCGCGGTTCCGGCGCCAGCTCGGGAGCGTCGGCTAGCTGGGCGCCAAGGGCCGATCCGATGCCCGCGAGATTGCCGGCCAGGTGGTCAATCAGCTCCGAAACATTGAAATCCTCGCAGGGCGTAGGGCGCGTGGCATCCTCGGCGGTGAGGTGGTACAGCGCGAGCTGCAGTGCCGTGAGGGCGGCTTCGGCGGCTTGGATCGCGTTCTCCGGTTCCGGGGTGGCGTTCCATTCATCGGCCACGGCCTGCCCGGTTTCGGCGAAGCGCGCCAGCCGGTCCAGGAAGTGGTTCCAGCCCTCGGCATGGCCGGCGGACTGCTCGGCGTTCAGCCCCTCGTGCCGCAAGGTGACCGCGGTGCCTTGGGCGAGCGGTTCCAACGTGATGAAGACGGTGGAGTCGCCCGGCGGCACGGCGTCCGAGCCTTCCCAGCCCCAGGTGAAGACGAGGCGGCGGCCCGGCTCGATTTCGGTGAATGTGCCCGATGCCTGGTGGCCCGGACCCATGGTGAAGCGGAATCCGCCGCCAACGGTGAGGTCTACGCGGCAGGCGACGGTTTGCCAGCGGCGCAGGCGTTCGGGTTCGGTGACTAGTGCGAAGGCCGCGTCGGCGTCGACTGGAAGGATGACGGTTCTCTCGTAGCTCATGATGATTCTCCATCTCTCGGGGTTGCTGACGGGGCGGGCAGCTCTGCGGCGAGTTGCTTGGCCTCGGCAACGAGGAGGTCTAGCTCGTTGTTCCAGAATGAATCGAGCAGGGCTTTTAGCCGCAAGACCCCCGTGGTGTTGAGCGAATAGTAGCGGCTGCGGCCTTGCTTGCGGGCGTCCAGAAGCCCGACCTCGCAAAGCAGCAGCAGGTGCTGGGATATCGCGGAGCGAGAGACGGTGAAGTGTTCTGCCAGTTGCGACACCGTGCATTCACCTGAACCCAGCAATTGAAGCAGCCGCCTGCGGTTAGGCTCCGCGGCAACTTCCAGTAAATCCTGCATGGTTAATACGTTAGCGTCGACTAACGCATTAAGGCAAGGTTTTTCTCGGTCTATTTCGCCAGTTCCGTCGATACCCGTGGCGTTTTGATTGGCCGAATCGGGAAAGCAGTAATCATCCGGATTGCCTCGCGGGATATTGAGCGGAAAGTTTAATCAAAAAAAGGGGAGGACCGAGCGTACGCTCGGTCCTCCCCTTTGGGGATTCGTTGCTACTACGGGATCGTGATGATCTGCCCGGCGTAGGACAGGCCGCCGCCGAAGGCGAAGAGCAGCGCCTTGGAGCCCGAAGGCAGCGGATCATCCGAGGCCATCAGCTTGGAGAGGGCCAGCGGCACCGAGGCGGCGGAGGTGTTGCCCGAGTAGACCACATCGGTGGCAACCCGGGCGTTCGGTGCACCGATCTTCTCGGCCAGCGGTTCGATAATGCGCAGGTTCGCCTGGTGCAAGACGATTGCATCCAGCTCTTCGGGCTTCATATCTGCGCGCTCGATGATCTTCGAGGCGATCTTTGGAAGCTGCGTGACAGTCCAGCGGTAAACGCTCTGGCCATTCTGCGCGAACTTCATGTCGTTCTCAGCTTCGATGCGCACCGCGTCGGAAAGCGAAGGAACCGAGCCCCAAACCACCGGGGAAATCTCAGCGGTTTCCGAGGCGGTGATAATGAAAGCGCCCGCGCCATCGGCGGTCAGCACGCAGGTGGTGCGGTCGGTGAAGTCGGTGTAGTCGGTCAGCATTTCCGCGCCGATCACCAGCGCCTTGGTCGAGCTGCCGGCGGCGATGGAACCCTGGGCCAGGCCTACCGCGTGGGCAAAGCCGGAGCAGGCAGCGTTGACGTCCATCGTTGCCGGGCCCTGCTCCATGTCCAGCGCCTGCGCCACGCGGGCGGCCATATTCGGCGAACGGTCCTCGGCGGTGCAGGTGGCCACGATGATCAGGTCAATGTCCGTGGCATCGATATCCTCGGCATTGTCCAATGCCATTTTTGCGGCCTTGATGGCCATGGAATCGACGGTCTCGACTCCGGTGCCCCAACGGCGCTCCTGGATGCCAACGCGGCGGGTGATCCATTCGTCACTGGTTTCGACCAGCTTCTCCAACTCGGTGTTGGGCACGATGCGCTCTGGCTGGAAGTGGCCAAAGGCTACGACTTTGCTGCCGGTCATGAGTTTAGCTCCTTGGAAAATTAATACTCTTGCACTCAAGGTTAGTCGTTTTGTTGCCTACTCGCTGTTCACATCAGCTCTGCGGCCTATGAGATTGACCGGAAAACCGGCGAAGCCTCCGAGAAAAGCGTACTTTTCACGGCTTTACGGCCGGATTCATGACGTTGTGGTTCGTTGTTCACCTGTCGGCCAACAGCGTGCGGTGCAATGGTGGGAAAGCTCCGGATCAGGAATCGAGGATAGGGGAGAACGATGTCTGCAACTCACGTAAAGACTGCCGAACTAATGAGCCTACGCCCGGTTCCGGGAATCGGGCCGAACCGGCTCTATCGGGCCACAGCCCTGAGCAGCTTTGGCCCGCGTGCGATGGAACAATTCCAAGGTTTAGACGTGGGCACGCTCATCGATCTGCGCGAATCTCAGGAAATCCAGCCAGAGTCCATTCCGGTGCTGGCGGGGCTGCGCTACCGAGCGATCTCGCTGTATTCCGGTCAGCTGCCGGTGGACAGGTCCCTCGGCGAGGTGCACCGAATCCTCCTGGACGGCCGGGGTGCGCGGCTAGTGGCGGCCCTTCGTGCGATTGCCAATGCCACCGGCGGAAGCACCGTGGTGCAATGCCGAACCGGAGAAGAGCGTACCGGGTTGGTGATCGCTCTGCTGTCGGCGGCCCTCGGCATGGACCGGGCCCAGATCGTGGCCGATTTCGCTCCAGAGTCTTTTCGAACTGCAGACACGCAATGGCAACGTGACCGAGCGACCCTGAGCGACACCCTCGATTGGTTGACCGATAGCTACGGTTCGATCACCGGCTACCTGCTCAGCAAGGGGTTCACCGGGGCAGAACTTCGACGGCTGCAATCGCTGGCCAAGCATGCGGCACCCCGTGAGCTGCGCAGCCTGGTGGCAAGCTGATGAAAACGCTGAACGTAGTTCATCTGAGCGACACCCACCTGTGTGCCGAAGGCAAGCTCCTGCACGGCACCATCGACGCGTGGGCTCGCTTGCGCGCCGCGCTCCACGCGGCCAAGCACTTCACTCCGGACGTTGTGGTGGTGACCGGGGATATCGCAGACCGTGGGGCACCGGTCCATGAACGAGCCGCGAAGCTATTTGCGAAGTTCGAAAATGAACTGGGCTGCCCCATCATTGCCGTGCCGGGCAATCACGACCCCCAAGAGTCGGTCAATGAAGCATTTAATACCTTCCGCCTGTCCACCGGACCCCATATCGCAAATACCGTGCACGAGATCGACGGACTGCGCATCATCGGTCTGGATAGCGGAGGCTATCGCGAGGCTCGCGGATGGCTCGATGCGCCGCAACTTCGCTGGCTATCCTCTCTGCTCACCCAGCCGGCCCCGCGCGGTTCGCTGATCCTGATGCACCACCCGCCGGTGGAAGCGATGGCCGCGGAGCTATCCGGACGCGGACTGGCAAATCCCGAAGACCTCGCCCTGATACTGAGCGGCAGCGATGTGCGCGGAATCCTATGCGGCCACTTCCACCAAGCCGGTGTCGGGCAACTGAAGGGTACAAACGTTTTCATGGCCCCGGCAACCTCCTACAACACCAACGCCTACGCACCACAGGAGATCTTGAACGGACCGGAAAGCTCATGGTTTTCCTTGCTGCAAGTTGATGCGCAGTCAATCCGGAACAGTCCCATCCCGGTCCGGCACGGAACACGCAAGAACAAGAACCAAATCGCAAGTAAAACGACTAACGCAACACGTGCCAGAATTCCGGCACATTCGAGAGAGACATCATCATGAACGCAACAGAAATCGTCTTCGTGCGGCACGGAGAAACCGAATGGAATCGCGCCGGGCGCTTGCAAGGCCGCAGCGACCTGCCCATGAACGAAACCGGGCGCCGCCAGGCCCAGCAAGCGGGCATGGAACTGGCAGCGGCCGGGGCATGGGACGCGGTAGTTTCTTCCCCGCTTTTCCGCGCTCGCCAGTCTGCGCAGGTCATCGCCGATCTGCTCGCCGTGCCCCGCGTGCAAGAGTTCTCGGAGCTGATGGAACGGGACTACGGCGACGCCGAGGGCACCATCGTGGCCGGGTTGAGCGAGGAAAATATCCACCGCCTGATGGACCTGGGGGAGAGCGAAGAGCACCTAGTGGAACGCGCGATCAACGTGCTGTTCAAGATCTCCATGCAGCACCCGGGGCAGCGAGTAGTTGTGGTCAGCCACGGTTCGCTGATTCGCTCGGTGCTCACCGAGTTGCACGGACCGGGCCAGGAGAGGGTTGCGAACGGAGCGGTCATCCGGGTAGAGGCCGAGCTGCTGACCAATTATGTGGCCCGTGAGCCACTGTGGCACTGACTCCGTACTGAAAAGAGAAATCCACGTTGACCTCAAGTCAACGTGGATTTCATTTTTCGGCTGGCAACTGCCGCCGAGCTAGAGCGAACGCAGGAGCACCGAAGTGCCCTGACCGCCGCCGCCGCAGATGCCGACTGCCCCGAGCGAACCGGAGCCAAGTTCCTGCAGCTGGCGTGCCAGCGTACCGATGATGCGAGCGCCGGAGGCCCCGATCGGGTGGCCCAGCGCGATCGCGCCGCCGTGCGGGTTCACAATCTTGGCATCAAGGCCCAGCGTGGCCGTCGACTGTACCGAAACGGCGGCGAAAGCCTCATTGATTTCCACGACCTGCAAATCCGCGGCCTTGGCTCCTGCCTTGTCCAACGCGGTATTGATCGCGTTGGACGGCTGGTCGTGCAGGGTGCGGTCCGGGCCGGCGACGAACGCGTGGGAGAGGATTTCGGCCAGTGGCTTCAACCCCAGACGTTCCACGGCGGCATCGCTTGCCAGCACGACCGCGGCGGCGCCGTCGGTAATCTGCGAAGAGTTGCCGGCGGTCACGGTGCCGTCCTTGGCGAAGGCAGGACGAAGACCCGACAGGGAATCGACGGTAGTCTGCGGGCGAATCCCGTCGTCGGCAGCAAATACGGTATCGCCCTTTCGGCTGCTCACCGTGAAGGGGGCGATTTCCCCGGCAAAGAATTCCCCGGAGGCTGCGGCGCGCTGGTGCGAGGCCGCGGCGACCTCGTCCTGCGGCTGGCGGCCCAGCTTCAGCGTGGTGTTGTGTTCCTCGGTGGAGATGCCCATGGAACGCTTCTCATGCGCATCGGTCAAACCGTCATAATCCAGGGTGTCGAGCATTTCAATGGCACCGTACTTGGTGCCCGCGCGGGCGCGCTGCACATGGGGTGCCAAGGACATCGATTCCTGGCCGACGGCCAGCACCACGTCAACCTCGCCGCTGGCGATCAGCCGTTCGCCGGCCACCACGGCTTCGGCGCCCGAAAGGCATACCGCGTTCAACGTGATGGCCGGAACGTCCAGCCCCACCCCGGCGCCGACCGCGGTCTGCCGTGCCGGGTTCTGCCCGGCGCCAGCCTGCAATACCTGTCCGGCGATCACGCGCTGGACCTCGCTCGGTGCAACTCCGGCGCGTTCCAGTGCAGCCTTGGCCGCGTGGGCGCCCAGCTCGGTTGCGGGGATGCTTGCCAGCGCGCCGTTGAAGCGCATAAACGGGGTGCGTGCGTAGCCTACAATTTTGACGCTCATGCTGTGAGGTCCTCCTGGAGTTCGACGATGAATTTTGCTGCGGTGATGTCCTTGATGCTTTCCGGAGTTTCGCCCGGGGCCACCTGGCGTAGCACCAGTTTTGCATTAACTATGTCGAAGACGGCGCGGTCCGTGATGATTCGATCCACCACGCCGACCCCGGTCAGCGGCAGGTCGCACTTTTCCACGATCTTCGAGCTGCCGTCCTTGGCCACGTGATCGGTCAGCACGATGACCCGGGGGGTGCCTGCGACCAGATCCATGGCGCCGCCCATGCCCTTGACCAGCTTGCCCGGGATGGTCCAGTTGGCCAGGTCGCCGTTGGCGGCAACCTGCAGGGCACCGAGGATCGCCGTTTGCACGTGGCCGCCGCGGATCATGCCGAAGGACATGGCCGAATCGAAGAAGCTTCCGCCGGGAAGAATCGTCACCGTCTGCTTGCCGGCGTTGATCAGGTCCGCGTCCTCTTCGCCTTCGAAGGGGAAGGGGCCCATGCCCAACAGGCCATTCTCGCTTTGCAGCTTGACCGAGACGCCCGCCGGTAGGTTGTTCGCCACCAGGGTGGGAATGCCGATCCCAAGGTTTGCGTACTGGCCGTCGGTCAGTTCGCTGGCGGCCAGTGCCGCCATCTGATCTCTATTCCACATGCTTAGGCCTCCTGCTTCGGGCGGACGGTGCGCTGTTCGATGTCCTTGACGTCGTCGGCATCGACGAGCGTCGAGACGAAAATACCTGGCGTTTCCACCAGAGACGGATCGAGGTAGTCCGCACTAATATGCTCGGCCTCGGCGAAGGTATGCCGCCCGGACATGGCGGCAAGCGGATTGAAGTTCTTCGAGGTCATGCGGTAGCGCAGATTGCCTTCGCCGTCCGCCTCATAGGCGCGGACCAACGCGATGTCGGCGACGATGCCGCGTTCCAAGATCGCCAGCTTGCCGTCGAATTCCATGACTTCTTTGCCCTCGGCCACGGGGGTGCCGACGCCGGTCGGCGTGAAGAAGGCGGGGATCCCGGCGCCCCCTGCGCGCAAGCGTTCGGCCAAGGTGCCCTGGGGGACGAATTCAACTTCGAGATCCCCGTCGAGGAACTGCTGGGCGAAGAGCTTATTTTCCCCCACGTAGGAGGCCAGCACCTTGGAGACCTGCTTGTTCTCCAGCAGCACGCCTAGCCCTTTTCCATCAACGCCCATATTGTTGGACACGATGGTCAGGTTGCGAGCCCCCGAGTCGCGCAGGGCGGTGATCAGGCGGTTGGGTATCCCGCTGAGCCCAAAACCGCCAACGGCAACGGTCATTCCGTCCTTGACCACGGCGGCAAGTGCCTGAGCGGCGTCCTCACGATACTTCGTTGACATTTTCTGACTCCATCCGTCCATATTATGGATTTGAGTGTTCCCTATCTTCGAAGGTAGTAACTCGAAGTCCGTAGCTCAATAGTTATGGGAAAAGAACTCGATATTGCTCGACAGGTGAAGAGCAATCCCCAATTCGTTCACACTATGGACACTTGGAGGAGTAGTAGCCGCGCCGCCCAAAGTGCATCCGCGCCATTGCGTTGGGCCGCTTATTGAATGCGTCATGTTCCTCATATTATGGACTGCTTCGTTCATAATATGGTCATGAGCAAATCTCCTGCCGGTGCACAGGTCGTCGGACGCTTGGCCGCGGTATTGCGTGCGGTCAGCACCTCCATGCCGGAAGGAATCACGACCACGCAGGTCGCGCGGCTTACCGGGCTCGCGCGGCCGACGGTGCACCGGCTGCTGACAGCGCTGGTCGCCGAGGGCTTCTGCGACCACGACCACCGGGCGGGGCGCTGGCTGCTGGGCCCCGAGCTCTATCTGATGGGTGCGGTAGCGGCCGAACGCTACGACATCAGCGAGCTCGCCAGGGGGCACGTGACCGCGTTGGCCGAAGAATCCGGGGAGAGCGCCTTTCTCTCAGCCCGGCGCGGAGACGAAACGGTCTGCCTGCTGCGCCAAGACGGAGCATTCCCGATCCGTTCGTTTGTCCTCTATGAAGGCCGGCGCTTCCCGCTCGGGGTCGCCTCGGCAGGCATCGCGATTCTCGCCTTTCTTCCCGAAGAGCTCGTCGAACGCTATCTGGCTAGCAACAACCTCGTGGCCGAGTACGGCCAAGCGCACAGCGCCAAGCAATTGCGCCGCAAAGTGGAAGAGACCCGCACCCTTGGCTACTCGGTTAATCCGGGGCTCATCGTCGAAGGCAGCTGGGGGATCGGGGCCGCGGTCTTCGATGCCTCGGGCCAGCCAGCCTGGGCGCTGAGCCTGACCGGAATCGAATCGCGCTTCGAGGTGGCCCGGCAAGAATCGCTGGGCCAATTATTGCTGCACCACGCGCATGAGCTGTCGCTGAAACTTCGCGGATCGGGACTGCCGGCCAACAGATAGGCCAGGTCGTCCGATCCCACGCCAGGTCGCTGGGACTCGCTGGGTGTCAACGACGAGCCGGGCATTTTTCTCGGGTAACGTACGAATCAGATCGCCCGAGCACGAAGAGGAAAGCTGGCATTGGTGAACACCATCCCGCAAGGCTTATTAACCCCGCAAATCCTGGTCGACGTCGATATTCTCGAGCGGAACATCGACCGCGTGGCGCAGAACGTTGCAGGCAAAGGACTTGCCCTGCGACCGCACGCGAAAACGCACAAGATGCATGAGATCGCCGCCCGCCAGCTCGATTCCGGAGCAGTGGGACTGACGGTCGCAACCATCGGGGAAGCCCTGACCTTCGCGCTGCACGGGGTGGCGGATCTCTTTGTCGCTTTCCCCTTGTGGGTATCCGAGGTCCAAGCGGCACGCATTCGCAAGTTGCTGCGCTATGTCAGGCTCTCCTTGGGCACCGACTCCGTTGCAGCCGTCGAGCAGCTTGCCCGGCAGCTGGGAGACAAGGCCAACAAATTAGGATTGATGATCGAGATCGACAGCGGCCACCACCGCAGCGGTGTGCACCCCCGCGGCGCATTGGATGTCGCCCGCGCCGCCCGCGATGCCGGGCTGAACGTCATTGGCATTTTCACCTTCCCCGGTCATAGTTATGCACCGGGCCGGGCGCAAGAGGTAGCCGCGGAAGAACAGCAAGCGCTCGCCGAAGCGGCCGGCTTGCTCCGCGAAGACGGCTTCGAACTCAAACGCATCAGCGGCGGCTCCACGCCGACGGCAGAGCTTGCGGACAATTCGTTGCTGACCGAGGTGCGCCCCGGCGTTTATGTATTTGGCGACGCGCAGCAGTTCGAACTGGGACGCTGCCGCTGGGAAGACATCGCCTTGAGCGTTGCCTCCACGGTGATCAGCCGGCATGAAGGGGACGAACTCATCCCGCGGCGGATCGTCCTGGACGCGGGCAGCAAGATCCTCGGCGGCGACCGCCCCGCCTGGGCCAGCGGATTTGGCCGGATCCTTGAAAACCCGGACGCGCGGATCAGCGCGGTATCCGAACACCACGCAACGGTGCTGTGGCCCGAGGACCAGCCGCTTCCCGCCCATGGGGAGCAGCTCCGCGTGATCCCCAACCATGTGTGCGTGGCGGTGAACCTGGTGGATCAGGTCACCGTGCTCCGCGCCGGCGAGGTCGCCGAACGGTGGGACGTGGCGGCACGCGGGCTGAACTACTAGGGTTTCGTATCTCGGATTCGCTGAGGGGGCGAAAGGCAATATTTCGCGTTCAGGCAGTCTAAGCATCCGGGAAGGCCTGTAGCGCTGATGCGACTTCGCACCAGCGCTACAACGTGGTTAGACGTGTGCGGCGTGGTTGTCTGACCGCGCTGTTGCGGCCGGCGAAATCTGGTGCGCCGGGTCAAGGTCGATTTGCGACATATGCTCAAGGTATCCGCGCTGGATATCGATTTGCTCCGCGACATATTTGGCATCGTGCCAAACTCCCCAAATGAAGCTCGAGCCGCGGCTTGACTGCCAAGGCTGGCCCAAGAAGTAGACGCCGCTCTCTTCGGATACACCTCGCTGATGGAGAGGCCTTCCCTGCTCATCGAAGGTATTCACCTGCAGCCACTGGTAGTCGACAGCAAAACCCGTGGCCCAGATGATAGTAGTAACTCCAGCGGCCTCCAGATCCATCTCCAGGATGGGATGGATAAGTTCTTCCGGATCATCGCCGAGGACTCGGGCCTGCGGCTCTTCGGGGAAGTTCAACCCATTGCGCGCAATGTAGGCATCCGCCTCATCGAGTACTGACAGGTAGTTCGCATCTCCATTGGCAATGTTGCGGGCCAGGTCCGGGGCGAAACGCATTTTCCCCATCGAATAAGTTTCGGTGCGTCCGAGCAGCTTGATGCCGCCTGCCGCCAGTTCGCGGAAGTTCACGGTATGTCCGCCGTTGGCGCCGCTGACCGCGATGGTGACGTGCTCGGCACCCTTGGGAGGCGCTGCGGCTGACCATTTATCCAGAACGCCAAGCCACCAGCAGAAGTCCTGGCCGCGATACTGGCGCGGCGGTCGATCGTGGGGACCAACCGACAGGTAGACCTGCCGGCCGGCTGCGCGCAGCTCGTTGGCGATCTGCACCCCCGAAGATCCTGCTCCGACTACCAGCACGCCACCATCCCGTAGCTGCTGCGGGTTTCGGTACGAATGCGAATGCATTTGGGTGAGCGGGGAAGAATCCGCGACGATGGGAGGAATAACGGGTATCTGGAATGGGCCGGTGGCCGCAACGACGAAGCGGGTGTTTATGATCCCCTCGGACGTTTCAACTTTAAAGCCCGGCTTGCCGTTGTTCCTCTGCACGGATTTAACTTCGACGCCGCTGCGAATTGGTGCCCCAAAGCCTTCTGCATAAGCGGCGAAGTAATCCGCAACGCTCTCCTTGGGTGCAAATCCGTCGGCGGGAACATCCGCAAAAGTCATGCCTGGGAAACGGTCATGCCAAGCCGGGCCATTGGCAACTAGCGAATCCCAGCGTCCGGTGCGCCAGCGTTCGGCTATGCGGTCCTTTTCCAGGACGATATGGGGAACCCCTAGATTTGTTAGATGTTCGCTCATCGCGACTCCGGCCTGTCCTGCGCCGACAACTAGAACTTCCGTCTCTTGACTCGACATGCCAACCTCCATTGCTATTAATAGTCAGATTCGATGCGACGTGGCACTGTCGTGTGCTCCCGATTCACCGCGTCGCGGGGAATCTTTCGTCTATTGGGGTACCTTCAGAAAACCGTATTTCAGCACATCATTCAAACATTTGTTCTCGCTAATCTGCATCGGATTTTCAGATGTAGAGTGGCGCTCAAACCAGGATGCCGGTGCGCCGATAGGCGATTCGAATTCCAGCCATCGAAGAATTCGCGGTTAGGCAACCCAAGCTGAGCGGGAACGATGCTTCTGCGCTTTGCTATGCCAGCGGAACGCTCGCCGCGACGCCAGTTAAGTTAGCGGGCGAGAGCAAGGTATCGAGGAGGCCGGGATCCACCAGGCCGTAGGACAGCACTAATTCCTTGATGCCTTGCCCGCTGGCTAGGGATTCCTTGGCCAGGTTCGCCGCGTTCGCGTAGCCGATATGGGGTGCTATTCCCGTGATGATGCTGACCGATTCGGACATGCGTCGTGCCAGAACTGGTTCGTTGGCCGTAATGCCGTCGACGCATCTGGTGCGCAGGGTATGGCAAGCGGAGGCCAGCCACTGCAACGACTCGAGGAGGCAATCGACCATCACCGGTTCAAAGGCGTTCAGCTGCAACTGGCCGGCTTCTACTGCCATTGTCACGGTTGCGTCGGCACCCACCACCCGGAAGGCGACCTGGTTCACGACCTCCGGAATCACCGGGTTCACCTTCCCCGGCATGATCGAAGAGCCGGCTTGGACCGCGGGCAGGAAGATTTCATTAAATCCTGTTTGCGGGCCGGAGGAAAGCAGGCGCAAATCATTGCAGATCTTCGACAGCTTGACGGCCGAACGCTTGAGCACGCCCGAGAGCAGCATGAATACTCCGGTGTCGGAGGTCGCTTCAACCAGATCGCGGGCGGATACCAATTCCAGGCCGGTCAGGTTGTTGAGTTCCCGAGTTACCAATGCGCGGTACTCCGGGTGGGCGGTGATTCCGGTGCCGATGGCCGTAGCGCCGAGGTTGATTTCCGATAAATGCGCCGGCAGCTCGGATAACCGGGCCAAGTCTTCGCGCAAGGTTTCGGAAAATGCAGCAAATTCCTGGCCTAAGGTCATCGGGACGGCATCCTGCAGCTGCGTCCTGCCGATCTTGAGGATCTGGGCAAACTCGAGTCCTTTGGCCGCAAAGGAATCAACCAGGAGCTGGTGTTCGGCGCTGTAGTCTCGCAACGCCGAGAGCAAGGCGATCTTCACCGCGGTGGGGTAGGTGTCGTTGGTGCTTTGGCCCATGTTGACGTGGTCAATCGGGTCGAGCTCGTGGTACGCGCCCTTGGCGAATCCCAGAATCTCCAGTGCACGGTTGGCGATGACCTCATTGAGGTTCATATTGGTGCTGGTGCCGGCGCCGCCCTGGATGCGGTCAACGGGGAAATGCGCGTCGAAGAGCCCGTCGCGGACCTCCAACGCGGCTTGGTCGATGGCGGCCGAACGTTGCGGATCGAGCAGCCCCAGGCTGGTGTTGGCCCTGGCCGCTGCACACTTGACTGCGCCAAAGGCCCAGACCAGTGAGCGCAGGCTGCCCACGGGGCGCCCGCTGATGGGGAAGTTCTCGACGGCTCGGAGGCTGCTGATGCCCCAATAGGCATCGGCCGGCACTAGGCGTTCGCCAAGCGAATCACGCTCAAGGCGTGTGGCGGGAACGTGGCGCTCTTCGGCTCCGGCGGCATTGGGTAGAGAGGTATTCATGATCGGTTCACTCGTTTCCTGCGTTTCGGGGTATCCCGACAAAATCCAGTGCCGTCAGCGCCAAAGCGATGGCACCGTCGTGGATGGCAAGGTTGGCCGCGCCGCCAATGCAATGTGCGGCAAATTCGGGTTGGTGATTGGCCGCAGGGAAGCAGCCCAACCCGATGTAGGGGTGGATCGCAGGGACTATTTGGGAGACGTTGCCCATGTCGGTTGAGGCGCGGTTCATGGTGGCTTGTTCTGGCGGGGCGTCGAAGGTTCGGCCCAGTGCCTGGGCATGGGCCGTATAGATATCCAGGGCCCGCTGCTCTGTGCGGAACTCCGAGTAGGGTTCGGACTCCGGGGTGATCTCCAGTTGGGCTCCGGTCGCCAAGGCCCCTGCTTCGAAGCACTTGTTCACGCGCTCGTGCAGCGGTTCCAGTTCGGCCAGTGTTTCGGCGCGGACGTACCAGCGGCCCCGGGTGGTCTCCGGAATCGCGTTGGGCGCTTCCCCGCCCCGGGTCTGCACTCCATGGACGCGGGTTTCCTGGGGCAGCTGCTGGCGCAGCAGCCCCAGAGCCACCTGGGCGATGACAAAGGCATCGTTGGCATTGATTCCTTGGTCTGGATACGCCGCGGCATGGGCAGATTTCCCGCGGTACTCCACCTGCTGGTGGGCGACGGCGAAGGGATTCGCCACCGCGGAGTCAACGGGGCTGGGGTGGACCATCATCGCCAAGTCGAGGCCTTGGAACGCGCCCTTCTTGAGCATTTCGATTTTTCCGCCGCCGCCTTCTTCCGCCGGGGTTCCGTACAGCTCGATGCACAGGTCGTACTCGTCGGCGAATCCAGCCAAGGCGCAGGCTGCGCCCACCGAAGCAGCGCTGATGATGTTGTGCCCACAGGCGTGGCCCAGCCCGGGCAGCGCGTCATATTCGGCCATCAGTCCGATACGGCGGCTTCCGGTGCCGAAACTGGCGCGCAGGGCTGTGGGAAAACCCAGGTATCCACCTTCGATGATGAATCCGCGCTCCGCCAAG
This sequence comes from Glutamicibacter sp. AOP12-B1-11, assembly GCF_052379245.1. NCBI lineage: Bacteria > Bacillati > Actinomycetota > Actinomycetes > Micrococcales > Micrococcaceae > Glutamicibacter > Glutamicibacter sp. AOP12-B1-11. Next base: position 43,467 of record NZ_JBQSYL010000011.1, read on the forward strand.
AATTCTGCGGTCCAGCCCGCGGCGCGGTGCTCTTCCCAACCGAGCTCCGGATTCGCATGAATCCTCTCGGAGTAGGCGACCAGCGCTGGCTGTTCCCGGCGGACGGCATCCATCACGCGTTCCCGATTGGTGGCGAGGCCTGCCGTCAAGGGCGATGGTGGATTATCGATCATCGCCGGGCACTCCATAACCCTCGGAGACCAGTGGATCCAAGCCGCGAGTCACGTAGGCATCTCGCTGCGGCATCCAGATTTCCAGCAGCTTGCCCAATTCGGCAATCGGGCGCTCGTGCCAATCCACGCGCAGATCGGTATCCCGCCACCCATGCCCAGAGACCACCGACATGCCTGCGGAATAGACCGGCCCGGCTTCGCCGCCCGCGGCGATGGCAGCCTGGAGGCCCGCCAGCAGCTGCTCTTCAAGTTCGCCATCGGCCGCTTCGAATGCGTCGCAGGCTGCCTGCAGAACTCCCGGGTCGGCCAGCATGTTGCCGGCCGCTACGCAGGAAGCTCCCTTGCCCTGTCCGTAGACGCCCAGCGTCCGGGATCCGTTGAAGACCGCGGAACCGCCCTGGGAGTCCAGGACGACGAGCTGTCGGAAGTCGATGTTTTCGGCCGAGTCGGCCACGGCGTCCAATGCCTGTTGGGCGCTGTCTCCCGCTTCGAGACGGTCAAGCAGGGCCGGCCCCAGCCGGGGGTCGGTGATGTTCTGCGAGCTGACTGCCCCGACCCCGTCGCGCAGATGGATGCATCTGGCCGCAACGGCAGGAGACGAGGAGCAAACTGCCATGCCGAAGCGGCCATTGCCGTCGGTGCCTGCAATGCTGAAAGTCATTTTCTCTATTCCCCCGAAAGCACTGCGGTGGCATCGATTTCGACAAGCCACTCGGGGCGGGCCAGCGCCGAGACTACCAAGCCGGTGGATACGGGGAAGACGCCCTTGAGCCAACGGCCCATGGTCCGGTATACGGTTTCGCGGTAACGTGGGTCAATCAGGTAGACGGTCACCTTGACGATGTCCTCAAGTGATCCTCCGGCTTCCTCCAGCAGCATCTTGATATTGGCCATGGCCTTGTCGGTCTGTGCTTCCACATCGCCGAGGCCCACCGATTCGCGGGTGTCCAGATCCTGGCCGATCTGACCACGGAGGTATACGACGCCGCCGGCAACAACGGCCTGGCACAGGTCGTTGTCCAAGTTCTGTTCGGGGTATGTCTCTTTGGTATTGAAGGTGCGGATACGAGTGTGCTTCATTGTTTTACAACCTTTTCCTCTGACGGGTGGATGTCGGAATGCGCGCTTGGTTAGGGGCCATTCGTTGCCTCGGCACCCGCGCCAGTTGGCACGCGTGCTTTGACTCCAGCATTCACCGCGCCATCAAATCTGTCTAACAGTTTTTTTCGAGAAACTAAATCTGATATTCAGATTTAGTGGAATTTGCTGGTTGGCTGCCACGCCTACGCGGATGGGGGCGCAGCCGGTTTCCGTTTTTCGATGTTGGCGGGCTGCAAGGACTGCCGGCGCGGTTGCCGTAGCCTGCGCGGCATTAAGCGTGGGCTAGTTCCTTTGAGGGGTTCTCGCGGGATCCTTCGCTTGCTCCGCGACGGTGAATCCGCGCTTGGCCGCATCTTCTCGATCCAGCGTCATCAAGTCGATGCCCTTGGTTTCTTTCATGGTCAGCAAGGTCGCCAGGCCGAGGATGCCGATGGCGATCATGTAGAAGGCCGGTGCCATGATATTTCCGGTTTCTGCGATGAGCCAGGTCAAGATCAGCGGGACGGTGCCGACGAAGATGGGTGCGGTGACGCTGTAGGCAATGGAAAGGCCGGATTGCCGGGTGCGCGTTGGAAAAATCTCCGCGACGGTCACTGCATGGACGCCAAGGACAATGGCCAAGATGACGCCCAGTCCAATGGTGCTCACCGTACCGGCCCACGCGGTGTCCAGCTGCATGATCGAAAAGAGCGGGTAGGAGCAAACGATCATCAGCACCGCAGAGCCAACCATCAGTGGTTTGCGTCCAATCCGGTCGGACCAGGCGCCGAATAACGGCACAAGGACCAAGGCGGTCACAGAGGCGACGGTCGAGAGCAATGCGGCCGACTCAATGCTCATGCCAATGAATTCTTCCTGGTAGGTCAGCAGGTAGACCAAGACGATGTAGAAGGCGACGTTCATCATGATCTCGATGCCGCTGGTCTGCAGCAACTGTTTCCAGTTGTTCCGGAACACCTCCTTGAGCGGGCTTTGGGCGACTTCATCCAACTTCTCCAAGGCCTTGAACTCTGGAGTGTCCTCTACCTTCGCCCGGATATAGAAGCCAATGATGCCCAAGGGAGCGGTCAGGATGAACGGAATGCGCCAACCCCAATCCTGCACTGCATCGGGACCCAAGACGTTATTCATCAGCAGAACCATCAGCGAAGCGCCGAGGAAACCCAATAGGCTGCCGACCTCCAGCCAGCTGACGCCGAAACCGCGATGCCTAGCCGGGGAGGCTTCCGCCAGGAACGCCGCGGCGCTGCCGAACTCGCCGCCTGCGGCCAAGCCCTGGACCATCCGGGCGGCGACCAGCAGGATTGGCGCCCAGATGCCGATCGTGTTGTAGCCCGGGAGCAACCCGACGACGAGGGTAGCGACGGACATGGAGATGATGACCATGGACAATGTGCGCTTGCGGCCGAACTTGTCGCCGATATAGCCGAAGAGCAGCGCACCCAAGGGGCGGACTCCGAACGAGACGGCAAAAACGGCAAAGACGGCCAGCAAGCCTGCGGTCTTGTCCTGTGCGGGGAAGAAGACTACGGCAATGGTGGAAGCCATGTAGGCATAGATGGCCCAGTCGAACCAGTGGACAAGCACGCCGATGGAGCCGGCGGCCACTGATTTGCGCAGGCTCTTCTGTTCGATCGCAGGAGACGGTGGGATGCTCATGGTGGTCCCTTCGGTGAAGATGAACGCGGGGTCGAAGCTGGCATGGCGGCGGCCCGCTGATGGTCGAATGCTTGGTTCGTCTAAAATGCAGCTGAATTTCAGCTGCATCGATCCGCGGCTCCGGTGCAGTCCCCGCAGCGGAGGCGAGCGTCGTGCCTTGTGGTTGACGTGCAGGAGGCTCAGGTCGAGTGAGTTGCGCCCAAGCGTGAAGTCCGCTGTCCGGCGGGCAGCTGACTAAAGTATTCACGGCGCCATGAAACCTGTCTAACAGTTTTTTCAGAGGGCTGGCATCTGATATTCAGATGCAGTGCTCTATGCTGTAGGGATGGATGTCACTCTCACTCAAATGAGGTATTTCGCCGAGGCGGCGGCCCGGCTGTCAATGACTGGCGCCGCCGAGCGGCTAAACGTCGCGCAGTCTGCGGTCTCCAGTGCCGTTGCCCAGCTCGAACGCCAAATCGGTTCGCAGTTCTTCATCCGCCAACGCTCCAAAGGGCTGGTGCTCACTCCCGCGGGTGAGTCATTCCTCAGGGACGCGCGAGCCGTCCTGGCCCATGTCGAAGAGACCGTGGAGCACGCCCGCGGTGAACAGACGGCGCTCGCCGGACGAGTGCGCCTCGCCTGCTTCAGCACCTTGGCGCCATTCCTGCTTCCCGGTGTGCTCGGCAGGTTGCATGCAGAGCATCCGGATCTTGAACTGGAAGTGGTGGAGGCCGATGCGGCGGGCTGCTCGGCGGCATTGCTGAACGGCCAAGTTGACCTGGCGCTGTGCTATGACCTGGGGCTGCCAGAGGAGGTGGCCGCCACCTCGGTGCATGCGGCCCGCCCCTACCTGGCGTTGCCTCCGGAGCACCGTTTCGCGCAGCGCAAGGAAGTGGAGCTCAAGGAACTGCGCGATGAACCGTTCGTTTTGCTGGATCTGCCGCATACGCGGGAGCTGATGCTTTCCATCCTTGCCGCGGCGGGCCTGGAGCCGAATGTACGGTTCCGCTCTGGCAGCTATGAGACGGTGCGCACCTTTGTTGCCAACGGCCATGGGTATTCCATCTTGCATCAGCGCCCGCGCCATGACTTCACCTACGACGGCGGACGGGTGATACCGGTTGCGCTCAAGGGAAAGGTGCCGGAGTTGCAGACCGTCATTGCCCGATTGCGGATTCAGCGCCCGACGGCAAGAACGCGGGCGGTGGCGCAGGCGGTGCGGCAGCAGATCGCCGGGCTTCTGGCAGAATCCCCGGAGGGGTCCAGCTAGTTCTTCGCCTAGGAGATCCGCTCCAGCATGAAGTCGATCAGCCGGCGCTGGCGAGAGCCGCTCACGGTTTCTGGATCGAGCATCGCGGTGATGTGCAATCCCATCATCGTGTTCAACAGCTCGTGGGCAACCAGGTCGGGTTCCCCGAAGGCCGCCTCCGGCCTGTCAGTTATTTCTTCTGCGAGGCAGGACATGATGGCCGCATGCCATTGGGTAAGCGCATCTCGGCCCACCCTGCGTAATTCGGGGTCGCTCTGTGCCCGTTGCCAGAAGGATACGGCCACCCTGGCCTCCACCGTGGTCAGGTCCTCGGCCGGGATGATCTCGAAGCACAGCGCGCGCAGGGCGTGCCGGCCCCGCTTGGCCTTCGTCGACAACGCAATGCGCTCATTGGTTCGTTGGCAGATGAGTTCATAGGCCGCTAGGAGCAGCGCGTTTTTATTGGGAAAGTAGTGCGCCAGGATCCCGGGGGCCGCGTATCCGCATTCGCGGGCGATGTCACGCATGCTGGCGTTCTCGATGCCCTGCTCGGCAATGATTCTCCACGTAGTCTCGATGATGACTTTACGGCGTTCGGTGTGGTCAACTAACCGGGGCATGGAGTTACTCCTTGAAAGATGAGGGGCTGGTGGAGGCCCTGAGCGTCTCCACCAGCCGTCACTGTACCATCGCCGAAGGCGAGCGCTATGGCAACTATTCGCCGCTGCAGCCGGTGGGGGTGCAATGGCCTGTCGCCGAAGCCGGCAGATTCAGGGTTGGATTCTGGTCGAAGAATCCATGGGGCTTGAGTTTGAAGCCCGTGGTGTCAACCGGCATGATCGGCCAATCTTCGGGACGGAGGAAGTGCGTGAGCCCGAATGAGTGCCACAGCACCAGATCCTGGCCATCGATATCCCGATCCTGCGCGGCGTATGCGGGAAGGCCCGCTCCGCCGGGATGCTGGTTGACGAAGTCTCCGGCGGCGTAGAGCTCGTTTTCCGCGAAGCGGGTGACCCACAGGTGGTGGCGGGCAAAGGCGGCGCGTGCGGCGATGGAGGAGTCCTCGGCCATGGCCAGGGTGGGGGCGCCTTCGGGGTAGAGGGTGTAGCCGACCGGCTCGTCCATCTGGTTCAGCGATTCCGGGTTGCTGATATGCCAAACCCTGCCCACGCTGCCGTCCGCGTCGCGGATGGCAGCGGTTTCGGAGCCCAGCACCTTCCGGGTTTGGGTGAACGCATTGCCGTGCGGATTGCCGGGCCCCTTGGGCAGGCGCTTCAGATCCAGCTCCTCCACGCGGTTGGTGGCCCCGTCGATCATCATGTCCATGCGGGCGCTGAACAGGTGCTGGTGGTAAGGAGCGCCGAGGCCCGGCGCGATCTCCGAGGCATATTCGTAGCCCTTGTGCGGCAGCGCGGCGGTGAAGACGATGCCGGTGGCCTTGGCCTCGAACTCGATCGTGCCATCCAGATAGAGGTACCAGTAGAAGCCGTAGTCGTAGTTCCCCACGGTGGTGAAGAAGGAAACTACCAGGCGCCGGTTGCGGCGCACCTCGTTGGATCCGGCCCACTCGTCGGTGTGCTTCCACGCGATCCCGGCGTCTTCCTCGTGGATGCAGATGCCATTGGGAATGGTCCGTGGATTGCCGAAGTCATCGGCCACCACGGGGGAGAGGTAGGTGATCTCGCCCAGGCAGTCGCAGCCGAGCTGCAACGAGTTCGCATCGCGGCCGACCAGGTATTCGCCTGAATCGAAGTAGTTCTGCCAGCTGCGGTAGGGCGCCGGGTCCCCGTAGGGGACGACCATTTCGGAGATGGCGGCCCGGTGCATCACCGGACGTCGCCGGCCGTCGAAGGTGTGGTGCAGCTGGTGCAGGACAAGTCCCTCGCGGGCGTCGAAGCCCACGCGCAGGTCCCAGCCTAGCCAGGACAGGTGGTTTCCCTCGAGGGTGAAGCTGGCGCCTTCGGGCTGGATGACCTCGATCGGCTTGAGGTCGGTGCGCAGCTCACCCTGAATTGCCGGATCGGTGTAGTTGCCGTTGACCTCCGGCACCGGGACCGGGCCGTCATCGATCAGGTGGTTCACGCGCCGGTTCTCCACGTCAACGAAGGCGACCAATCCGTCGATCGGGTGTGCCCAGGCGTGGTCCCCGGGATGGTCCTGGCGGAACCCCAGGCCGCGCAGCAGGCGCTTGCCGGTTTCGTTCTCGTACTCGAAGACCCCTGCGGACAAGGGGGCAACCCGGACCTGCTCGGAGGTCAGCCCGCGGGAAGCCAATGCGGCGATCCACTGCTCATCCGCGGCCAGGATTTCCTCGATGATCTCGAACTCTTCGAGCAGCACCGGCATTTGTCCATCCACCGCGGGGTCGAGCTCGCGCTTGGTGAGTACGGCCCGGCTGTCGAGGGACAGGGTGATGTCGAGGGAGCGGGATAGCGCGGCATCCCAGAGCATCACCCGGACACGGCGGTCAATATCGCTGGACGGGACTGGATACAGGGCTTCCTTGGCAGGTTCAAGCAGACCCACATAGGCGAACCTGGTCGAATCCAGCACCAGGCCTGCACCTTCCAATATGGCGCGAGTTGCCTGGTATTCGTCGGCTGTGAGCTGTTCCAGGGGATGCGCGGGGCGCGTCACTGCGCGATCGCTTTGGAGTGTCATGGGGCTTCCTTAATGCATGGTTTTGATGATACAACTGTTCAATCAACAATTTTATGTTACCCAAGTCACCCCCTCTCGTAAAGGGGTGTCTTGAAAAGAATCAGCCACCTGCCCGGAGAAGTCGAGATCCGAACATGGACCCAAAAAACAAGAGCTCGAAAACGCTGTGCGCGCTGCGCTATTTGCTGAGCATCGTGGTGCTCGCGGTTTCGACCGCGCATGTGCTCGCCGCGTTTCAGGGGCCCAAGTCCATGTTTTTGGCCATGAGCGCGATGGGGGTCCTGTGCCTGGTTTGCCTGCCGCATCTCGTGTCGGCGACCTGCGAAATCGAGAAGTCGACGCTTCAGGTCATGCTCATGTCCGCTGCAATGGCAGTGGCCCATTTGCTCTGGATCAGCATGTCCGGCCACCAGGGGCACGGGCAGGCGCATGGGCACGTCGCCGATCGGCTCTCCCCGCTTGCGGCAGACGCTGCCGGGCAGCACTCCGCCACGATGCTTGGCCTGATTGCCCTCGAACTTGCGACGTTGGCGGTGGCATCCATCGTGTTGCGCGCCAGCCGTGCACTGCGCAATCAACCAGCTCTGCCAGTCAATTAACCTGTCACCCAACCAACCCAGATACCCAACCAATGGAGATCAACATGAGAAACCAAACCCTTTCCTCCTGGGATGCCGCCGCAAATGCCCTGCGAATCGACGGGCGCGCCTTCATCGGCGGGCGGCGCCAGGAGGCCTCGTCGGGAATCCAGCGACTGACCACCAGCCCTATCGACAACCGTGAGCTGGCCTTGCTGAGCTCGTGCGGCCAAGAGGAGGTCGATTTGGCTGTTTCTGCCGCCCGGCGTTCATTCCCGGCGTGGTCGCGTTCGGGGGCGGAGAGCAGGAAGGCTGTGCTTCTGGCCTGGGCGGACCTCATGGAAGCGCAGGCCGAGGAATTGGCCCTGCTTGAGAGCCTCGACAGCGGCAAGCCGATCCTGCAGACCAGCACGGTGGACGTTCCCGGCGCCATCTCCACCCTGCGCTGGTATGCCGAGGCCATCGACAAGCAATCCGGGGAATTGCCTGCTGTTCCGCCGGGAGCCACGGCACTGGTGACGCGCGAGCCGCTGGGTGTGGTGGCGGCCATCGTGCCGTGGAACTATCCGCTGGAAATTGCCATGTGGAAGCTGGCGCCAGCGCTGGCAGCCGGGAACTCGGTGGTCTTGAAGCCCGCGGAGCAGACGTCGTTGAGTATCTTGCGTACCGCGGAGCTGGCGGCCGAAGCGGGGGTGCCCGATGGTGTGTTGAGCGTGCTAACCGGCTCTGGGCGAGAAGTGGGTTCGGCGCTAGCCCTGCACATGGATGTTGACGCCCTGGCCTTCACCGGCTCGACCGCCGTTTCGCGGACGCTGCTTGAAGCCTCGGGGCAGAGCAATCTCAAGCGTTTGAGCCTGGAGGCGGGTGGCAAAAGTTCCAATCTGATTTTTGCAGACACCGCCGATCTGGCGGCGGCCGCCGAGAAAGCTGCTTTCGGTGCTTTTTATAATCAGGGCCAGGTGTGTTCGGCAAATTCTCGGATTCTGGTCCAGCGGTCGGTCCATGATGAGTTCGCCGAGTTGCTCGAGCAGGCGACAAAAGCCTACCTGCCGGCCGACCCGCTGGCTGGGGTAGGCGGAAATGGGGCACTGATTTCAAGTGCGCACACGGATTCGGTCGAGGCGTGGATCGACCGCGGACGCAAAGAATCCGCAGTACTTTTCGGCGGGCGCAGGTTGGAGATACGCGGGTCAAGCGCGTATTTGGAGCCGACGGTGCTAGGCGGGCTGGATTCCGCGCATGACGTGCACCGGGAAGAGATTTTCGGGCCCGTGGCTGTGCTCCAATCCTTCGATACGGAAGCGGAAGCGATTGCCATGGCCAATGCCACCGATTATGGGCTGGCCGCTTCAGTGTGGACCGCCGATCTTGGACGTGCGCACCGGGTAGCTACGGAACTGGTGGCCGGTACGGTTTCCGTCAACACGGTTGACGCGCTGGGCAATACCACGCCGTTCGGAGGCTTTAAGCAGTCAGGGTTCGGGCGTGATCTTTCGCTGCACGCATTCGATAACTACACGGCCGCCAAGACCACCTGGATCCAATTCGGCTAAGCCTGTTGGTGCGGTAACCCCGACCGGAGAGGCTGCATCTATTATTCAGATGACCCGCATCACACGAAACTTCTTTACGTGATGCGGGTCATAGCTTTAGCGTTGACCTAAGTTCACACCCCCGGTGCCGAGTTTGTTGCACGTTGCCGCTCCCAGTCAGGAATGCCATGAGTACTCACAACTACTCCCAGTTATTTGAAATTGAGCAGGAATCCATCGCGCCCATCCCTGAAAATGCCAGGCACGGCAAGGCAAAAGACCTGTTCACCATCTGGTTTGGCATGAACATGACGCCATTGACGGTAGTCACCGGCGCCACCGCCACGACGTTGCTGGGCCTTCCGCTGCTTGGCTCGCTTATTGCGATCCTGCTGGGCCACGCGCTGGGCGGTGTCGGCATGGCTTTGCACGCCGCGCAGGGACCGGTGCTAGGCGTACCTCAGATGCTGCAGGCACGCGGGCAGTTCGGTTCCAAAGGTGCCAGCCTGATCGTGGCAGTGGCAATCCTGATGTTCGTGGGCTACTTTTCGTCGAATCTCATTGTTTCTTCGGAATCGATTATGACGCTCCTGCCGGGCGCCAACAAGACGTTCTTGATTGTCGCCTGTGCAGCTCTAAGCTTTGTAATCGCCGCATTCGGCTACAACTTAGTTCGAAAGGTAACTCAGCTAGGCGCGGTCATCGTTGGCGGCCTAGTTGTGGTTTCCTTTATTGCCCTATTCCTGAACGGGGACTTTTGGGGCAACATATCCGCCGGAGCATTCACCTGGCCCGGGTTTTTCGCCATGCTGGCCATTGGCATCGTCTGGCAGCTGACTTACGCGCCGTACGTTTCGGACTATTCCCGCTATATGCCCGCCAGCTCGGGCACCAAGGGTGCGTTCTGGGGCACCTATCTCGGCTGCGTTATCTCCAGCGCGCTACTTATGGTGCTCGGCGCGGGCGTCGGACTGGCGGTCAATGGCGTCGATGCGATGGCGGGCCTGCATGGAATCCTGGGTCCGGTTTTGGGCGCGCTGGTCCTGATCGGTTTTGCCCTTGTTGCTGCGTCGGGAAACGCCGTGAACGCATATTGCAGCGCGCTGTGCGCCTTGACGCTGGTCGAGACGTTCCGCACCGGCTGGCATCCGGGAGTCAAGGCCCGCCTGATGACTTCGACCATCCTGCATGTGCTCGGGGTCGGCTTGGCGGTGACGGCCGCCAGCAGTTTCGCTTCGTCCTACTTCAGTTTCCTGAGCGTACTGCTCTACGTGTTGATCCCATGGTCTGCCGTAAATCTGGTGGACTACTACATCATCCGCCATGGCTCCTACGCGGTCTCGGAATTCTACGCTGCGGACGGTGGACGCTACGGCGCATGGAATACCGGAGCGTTGCTGGTATTTGCCGTCGGAGTGGCGGCCCAGATCCCCTTTATGGCGACGGCCTTCTACACCGGCCCGCTAGCGGCAGCATTGAACGGCATCGATATCGCATGGTTTATCGGCTTGACCGTCAGCTCGGTCGTTTATGTGGCAGTAGCCCGTTTTGCTCCCGCTCTGGTGCGTTTGGACAACAACACCGAGCCCACCAACTCCCTTCGAAAGTAGGCAGTCATGACATACGCAGATCTGCTGTTCGCCAACGGACCAGTTTTGACAATGGACACCGCCAACCCCCGGAGCCATGCGCTGGCGGTGAAGGATGGACGGATCCTAGCGCTGGGCGATCGAGCCCTCGGTCTTCGCGGTCCCGGAACACAGGTCATAGACCTTTCCGGAAAAGCACTGCTCCCTGGCTTCCAAGACGCCCACGTGCACCCGCTCATGGGCGGGCTGCAGATGGTGGCTTGCGACCTTTCTGAAGTGCATTCATTGTCAGAGTACCGAAGGATCATCGCAAATTATGCCCGCACGCATGCGGAACAAGACTGGATTGAAGGCGCCGGCTGGTATGGAGACGTCTTCGACGGTGGATTCCCGCACCGAGACTTGCTCGACGAGTTAGTCCCGGACCGCCCCGCCTATTTTCTGAGTCATGATGGACACGGAGCGTGGGTCAATACCAGAGCCCTGGAATTGGCAGGGATCACCGATTCAACGCCTCACCCCGATGGGGGAATCATTGCCAGGGAAGAAAACGGCCGTGCGACCGGCATGCTCATTGAACACGCCGCCGATTTGGTGTCCAGAATGCTCCCGGCACCGGATAAATCCCATATTAGAAATGCCTTGCTAGAGGCGCAGAAGTTCATGCATTCCAAAGGGATCACCGCTTGGCAGGATGCCGCGGTGGGAGAGGCCCTCGGTTCCCCGGATGCTTTTGAGCACTATCTGGCATTGGACGAACAAGGACTTCTGACCGCGACCGTGACCGGGGCGCTTTGGTGGCATCGCGAACAAGGACTGGAACAACTTGAGTTGTTCCGGGACCGGCGTTCCCGAGCTCGGGGCAGGTTCCGGGCATCGGCGGTCAAACTCATGCTGGATGGAGTGTGTGAAAATCTGACGGCCGCGATGACGCGTCCCTACGTGGGGCACCCGCAGCAGCGGGGAATGACGTTGATCGAGCCAGAAGTGCTGTGCGACATCACCCGATCGCTGGATGCCGAAGGGTTTGATCTGCATCTTCACGCGGTGGGCGACCAGGCGGTTCGGGACAGCCTTTCGGCGTTGGAACTGCAGGCTAGGACGGGGTGGGATCCACGGCACCAGATAGCGCATCTGGATATCATCGACGCGGGCGACATTGCGCAGTTCTCCCGGGTTGGGGCCATCGCCAATATCCAGCCGTTGTGGGCCCGGCAGGACCCGGTGCTGACGGAGACAAAACTTCCCTATCTCGATTCAGCTCACCAAAGCATGCACTTTGCCTTCCAATCCCTTCACGAGGCGGGCGTGCCGCTGGCTATGGGCAGCGACTGGCCTGTTTCGAGCCCGGATCCGATGTGGGGAGTCCATTCGGCGGTGAATCGTACGGCACCACCAGCCGATCCGCATGCCAAAGATGAACGATCGCAAAACAGCCCCCTGCTCGGGCACGAAGCTATTGCCCTGGATGCGGCCTTGCATGCGGCAACCGCCGGTGCTGCATTTGCCAACAGGCTTGATCAGGATCGTGGAACGCTTCGCGAGGGCATGATCGCCGATCTTGCCGTCCTGGAGGCTGACCCCTATGCCGTGCCCGCCCGCGCTCTCGGCGATTTAGCGGTTGAACGAACGTATGTGGATGGGGTGCTGATCTTCCATCGGGCAACTAGCGAATAAATTCTTAATCCAGTTTTTGATGTTTTTCAAACTAGCGGCAACGCAGATCTAGAACCAATTCCTAGATCGTGTCATTTCTCGGTCCCAGCGACCGCAAATTCCACAATCAGTTACGACAGAGGACTGAGCATGAAAAATTCCGAATCGTCCACGTTTCTTGCACAGGAGCAGAGCAAGCATCTGCAAAAATCCCTAGGCAGAATGGACATTCTCCTGCTGGTGGTTGCAGCAGTTATCTCCATTGAAGTCTTGGGCCAGGTCTCCGGTTTTGGAGGTGAGACGTTTACCTGGACGTTGGTTCTCGCTATTACCTTCATGATTCCCTACGGGCTGATCTTTGCGGAGACTGGCGGTGCCTTCACCGAGGAGGGTGGCGTTTATGTCTGGACGAAGATGGCCTTTGGCCGAGTAGTTGCGGCCATCGCTTCCCTCTTCACTTGGGTGACTCAGCCGGTATGGGTTGGCGGTGCGATGGCATTCGTTGCCGTGGAAACCTGGTCGGAGTACGTGGGGCACATTGAGGCTGGTGGGGTGGGCGATTATCTATTCAAGCTCGGGTTCATCTGGATCACGGTCACCTCGGCGGTTATCAGCCTCAAGCATGGCAAATGGCTGCCATCGCTTGGAGCGATACTCAAGATCCTCTTCCTTTTCTGCTTCTTGGTGGTAACCGCAATCTATGGATTCAAGAATGGATTTAACGGTCTGAACCTGGGGTTCTTCTCGCCGACGATGGCCGGCTTCCTCGGGGTCACCCCCTTGCTGCTTTTCTCGTTCCTTGGCTTTGAATCGGGGAACAGCGCCGCAGGGGAGATGAAAAATCCTGCCAAGGATGTTCCGGTCTCTATCGCCCGCACATCCATGCTCGCAGCCGCGAGTTACTTGTTGCCTGTCTTAGCTATTTTGCTGGTCGTTCCGCTGGACGAAATTACCGGTATCGGCGGACTCTTCGGGGCAATTGCGACGGTCTTCACGGTGTTCGGACCGGCCGCCGATGCCATGCTCGCGTTGTTTGCCATCGTATTCTGCTTTGTCCTGGTTTCGCAGGGCGCCGCCTGGATGATCATCAGCGACCGGATGCAGGCCATGGCTGCTGCGGATGGGTCGTTCTTCGGTGGATTCTTCGGGCACTTCAATCCAAAACTCGGTACTCCAATCCGAGTTAATACTCTTTCGGGTGTAGTCGCTACCATCTTCATGCTTGCCGCAATGCAGATGTCAGGATCAAACGGGGCGATGTTCGGAGTGGTCCTGACCATCTCGATTTCGACGTTCCTCCTGAGCTATTTGATTGCGATTCCCGCCGTGGTGATGCTCCGGTTCAAGTACCCCTCGGTAGTACGCCCCTTTAGAGTTCCAGTTTCAAACTCAACGTTTGCGGTGCTCGGGGGTATCTGTTTCGCATGGATCCTCATCGGTTCCTGGATCGCCGTATTCCCAGGCAGCCTGGAATATGCCTTTGGCATGGACTATGACTTCGAAGCGATCTGGGGCCTTTCATGGAGCCAGTTTGAGTCGTTTGCGCTAGGCACCTTGGCCAGCATCCTCGCGCTGGGCATCGTCGGATATATTCTCGGCAGAAAAGTCCGCGAAGAAGAGCGAACCGAGGTGGACGCAATGGCGCCTCCGGAAGTTTCCGTTTCTCATAAATAAGCATCAATTGCTATCTACGAGGCCGCCCGAGCAAGGGCGAATGGAAAATCATTCACCCTTGCTCGGGCACCAACTTCGTGGGTGGTTCTCCGGTTGCCAAGACCTTCTATCGGTGGACTCCTAGTTCCCGGAGGTTTTCAGCTGAGGCAACGGGTTGATCGTCGGCTGCTGGAGCAGCTCGAAACCCCCAGTGCAGGTTGCGTTGCCGAGCTAGCCGAGGCCTTGGCGAACTACGCCGAATCGTGAATTCCAATGAGCCAGTGCCGCTGATTAATCACCGAAAGTCCACCTCGCGTTTAACCTGAAACCGTGGGTATCGGGCATGATTGGAGGCATGGAGAATACTGCTGCCCCGGCCTGGGTCGCCAACTATCAGCCGGGCGTCCCTGCCGAAATCAAGCTTCCTACCGAGTCGTTAAGCCATATGTTCGAGCGTTCGGTCCGCGAGGCCGGCGAGAGCCCGGCCACCGAATTCTTCGGTCGACGGATGAGCTACCTCGAATTGGGCCGACAAGTCGAGAAGGCGGCCGAGGGGCTGCGCCAGCTGGGTGTGAAGCCCGGAGATCGGGTTGCGCTGGTCCTGCCCAATTGCCCGCAGCACGTCGTCGCGTTCTACGCGGTGCTTCGGCTGGGCGCGGTGGTTGTGGAGCACAACCCGCTGTACACCTCGCGCGAACTGCGCCACCAGTTCGAAGACCACCAGGCGCGGGTGGTGATCGCCTGGGACAAGGTCGTGCCGAACCTGCAGCAGTTCCCCAAAGACGTGCGGATCGATACGATTGTCGCCGTCAATCTGCTCGAGGCATTCCCTGCGGTCAAGCGCCTGGCACTAAACTTGCCGGTGAAAAAGCTGCGCGAGACCAAGGACTCGCTGACCGCCTCCACGGCAGGCACCATGGCTTGGAGGCAATTGCTGAAATCCGGGCGATTAAATCCGGCACATCGATACCCCGAGGTTCAGGATCTGGCGGTCATCCAGTACACCTCGGGAACCACCGGGCGTCCAAAGGGCGCAATGCTTACCCACTACAACCTGTATGCCAACGCGTTGCAGGGCGAAGCCTGGATGGAAGGCGCCGAAGAGCGCAAGGAAATCCTGTATGCGATCCTGCCGATGTTCCATGCATTCGGAATGACCTTGTATCTGACCTTCGGGGTGAAAAAGCAGGGGCTGCTGGTGCTCTTCCCGAAGTTTGAACCGCAGATGATCCTGGATGCGTGGAAGAAGTCCCCGGCCACCGTGTACTGCGCGGTCCCACCGATCTACGAGCGTACCGCCATGGCAGCCAAAGAGCAGGGCATTTCGCTGCGTTCGGCCAAGTACTGCATCTCGGGTGCGATGAATCTGCCTGACCACGTGGTGGAGCTATGGGAGTCGATGTCCGGCGGACTGCTGGTCGAAGGCTACGGGATGACCGAATCCTCACCGGTGGCCTTGGGCAACCCGTTCCACCCGTCGCGTCGAAACGGCACCATCGGGGTGCCATTTCCTTCGACGCTGATGAAGGTTGTGGATGTGGATGAACCTGGCCGTGAGGTGGAACAGGGCGAAGCGGGCGAGCTGCTGATCAAGGGGCCCCAGGTGTTCCGCGGATACTGGAATAACCCGGAGGAGACCGCGAAAACACTTACCGAGGATGGCTGGCTGCACACCGGCGACGTAGTCACCGTCGACCAGGACGGGTTTACCCAGATCGTTGACCGCGCCAAGGAGCTGATCATTACCGGCGGATTTAATGTCTCGCCTAGCGAGGTGGAGAACGCGCTGCGCCAGCATCCTGCTGTCGCCGACGCCGCGGTGTTCGGCAAGGCGCTGGAACGCGGCGGCGAAATGGTGGTCGCCGCGGTACAACTCGACGAGGGGGCAACCCTGGACGAGGCCGACCTGCGCGAACACTGCCGCACCTTGCTGGCGGCCTACAAGGTGCCTAAGCGCATCGTTGCCATCGAGGAAATGCCCCGCTCGATGCTGGGCAAGGTGTTGCGCAAGCAGGTCCGCGAACAGTTCGGTGAAGGGCTCTAGCCCAAACGATACGGTTCGAACCGGCCATGCCGCGGTTGCTAACGCAGCCGCGGCATGGCTGTCAGCAGCGAGCGGGTGTACTCGTGCTGCGGGTCGCCGAACACGTCGGCGGTAGCGCCCTGCTCGACGATGCTTCCCCGGTACATCACCGCTACGGTATCGCTCATATGCTCGATGACCGACAGATCGTGGCTGATGAACAGGTAGCTGGTTCCGGTCTCTTGCTGCAGCCGGTCCAGCAGGTCCAAGACGGTCGCCTGAATTGAAACATCCAGGGCCGAGACCGGTTCATCCAAGACGAGCACCTTAGGTCTCGGTGCCAGTGCACGGGCGATCGCCAAGCGTTGGCGCTGCCCGCCGGAAAGCTCGCGCGGATTGCGCGAGCCCAGTGCCGGATCCAGTTCCACCTGTTCAAGGAGTCGGGAGACTTGGGTCCGGTAGCTCGCCCCGCGTTTGCTGCGACCGGCGGAGAGCGCATCGGTGAGCAACTGGCCCACGTTATAGCGTGGGTCGAAAGAACCCAGCGGGTTCTGGTAGATCGCCCCGATGTTTTCGCGCAGGTATCGGCGCTGGGCTTCGCGTTGCGGTGCAAAATGCTCGCCAAAGAGCCGCACCGAGCCGGTATCCGGACGTTCCAAGCCGAGCACCAGTCGGGCGGTGGTGGTCTTGCCCGACCCGGATTCGCCGACCAGGCCCAGCGTCTGTCCTTGCTGAACGACGAAACCGGCCCCCTGCACCGCGGCATGTTTGCCGAAGCTTTTGGACAGGTCCTCCACCACAAGAGCCGGCATCCGAGCAGGCTTCGCCGGTTCTTGTGCCACGACAGCCGCCTTCGGGGGAGCGAGGCTCAAGGGCTGAAAGCGGGGCACCCCGGACGGGATTGCACGTAAAAGAGTGCGCGTGTACTCGTGCTGCGGGCGGTTCAGCACCTGGTCGGTGTCGCCGGCCTCGACGATCTTTCCGGCACGCATCACCGCGATCCGATCCGCCAGCTGGGCAACCTGTGCCAGGTCGTGGCTGATCATCAGCACCGCCCGGCCCGCATTTTTGAGCGCCCGGAGTTGTTCGAGCACCAGGGCGGTCAGCCTGGAGTCCAAGGCGGTGGTTGCCTCATCGGCGATCACAACTTGCGGGTCCCCGATCATCGCCTGGGCAATGAGCACGCGTTGGCGCATGCCGCCGGATAATTGGGAGCTGCGCTGCTTCATCCGCCACGCAGGTTCGGGCAGATCCACCGCTTCCAAGGCCTCGCGGACCTTCGCCGTGCGTTCGGGCTTGGACAGCGAGCTGTGTTCCTTCAGCGCGTCGGCGATTTCGCGGCCCACCGGGCGCAAGGGATCCAAAGCCATGAGCGCATCTTGCAGAATCATCGCCACGGAATTTCCGCGCATCTGCTGCCAGGCCCGCTCGCTCATCGCGGTGGCGTCCTGCCCCAAGACCGAGAATTTCTCGGCGCTGACCTTGCCGCCGGACAGGCCCAGCAGGCTACGGGCGGTGACGGACTTACCGGACCCGGATTCACCTACCAGCGCCAGGCATTCGCCGGCGGACAGCTCGAAGGACACCGAGTCCACCGCGAGCTGCCCGGCGAAGCCCACCGAGAGGTTCTCGACTTCTAATAAAGGACTCATGCGGCGTTGACCTTTCCGCCCAGCGAACGCCCGATCAGCGTGGCCCCGGCCGCGACCACCACGATCGCCAAGCCAGGGAAGAAGCTCAGCCACCAGGCCAGATGCAGATAGGTGCGCCCGGCCGAGAGCATGGCACCCCATTCGGGAGCCGGTGGCGGGGTGCCCAGGCCGAGGAAGGACAGCGCGGCGGCCCAAATGACCGCCTGTCCAATGCCCAAGGTCACCAGCGCCAGCAAGGGGCGAAGGGCGTTGGGCACCAGGTGGTTTTGTACCTTCAGCCAGGTGCCGCGGCCGAGCACCGTGGCGGCTTCCAGCATTTCGGAGTTCTTCACAGAACGGATCTGGCTGCGCACCAAGCGGGCGTAGCCCGGCGCGGTGGAAAGGCCAACGGCAACGATTGCCGGCCCTACCCCGGGGCCGGTAAAGGCGATGATCAGCAGTGCCAGCAGCAGCGAGGGCACCGCGTAGAGGGCTTCGAGCACACGCAAGATCGCTCCATCGAGCCAGCGCGGGGCAAGCGCCGCGGCGGTACCCAGGACTAGGGCAATGCCCATGCCCAGGGCCGTGGCGGCCAGGCCGATATACAGCGAGTCACCGGCGCCATGGATGACGCGGGTGAACACGTCGCGTCCCGATTCGTCGGTCCCCATCGGGTGCGCCAGGCTAGGCGCGTGGAATGCCTGCGCGGGGTCAACCGCCAAGGGGTCGCCCGGGGCGATGAGCCCCGGCGCAAGCGCGGTTAGCAGCCAGAAGAGGATAAAGACGGTGCCTAGAATTTTGGCGGTTCGGCTCATGACTCGGCCCCCGCCGGGTCGATGAGGCGTTCGATGGCTTCGGTCAGCGCCATCACCACGATATACACGAGGGCGGAGAACAGCGCGATGCCGGTGACCATGGGAATATCGCGGGAGAGCACCGCCGAAAGCAGGGAACGCCCCAGCCCCGGCCGGGCAAAGATTGCCTCGACAACCACCGCTCCGGACAGCAAGGAGGAAAAGGCCCAGCCGGTCAACCCCAAGGCGGGCAACGCCGCGTGGCGCAATCCGTGGCGCCAGAACACCGTCAACCTGCTTTCGCCGCGGGTTCGGGCGGCCAGCGCGAACTGGCTTCCCAACGCGGTGGACAGCGAGTCGCGCATCAGCTGGGTGAGAAAACCTGCCAGCGGCAGCGCGAGGGTGAGCACCGGCAAGACCAGTCCCGCCCCGGTCCCGTTGTCCACCGCGGGGAACCAGCCGAGCATCGAGGAGAAAAGCATGATCAGCACCGCGCCGAGCCAGAAGTGAGGCACGGCCGCGGCGATGATCTCCACCGCGTTGCCGACCCACTGGCCGGCCCGGGTGGCTCGCATGGCCAGCATCGCAAAGATGAGCGACAGCAGCCAGGCCGCCGCCAATGAGATGAGTGCCAGCGTGATGGTCGGCGGCAGCACCTCGGCGATCACCTGCAGAACCGGGTCCTTCAGCGCATAGGAGGTCCCGAAATCCAGGCGGATCAGCTTGGCCAGAAACATGAGGTACTGGGTAATCAGCGGAAGATCCAAGCCGTACTCGCTGCGCGCGGCGGCCAGGGCCTCGGCCGAGGCCTGCGAGCCCGGGCCGCCCATAATCGCCTCGGCCGGGTCGCCGGGGATCAGCCGCACGCCGATGAAGATGGCGGTGGCCACCAGCCACAGCACCACCAGCGCGCCGCCAACCTTGCGACCCAACCAAGCGAGCATTTTCATCTCTGGATGTGTTCGTTGGCTACTTGTTCAGGAACACGTTGAAGTAGGTCGGTGAGGAGACCGCGGTGGTTTCACCCATGCCGTGCACGTTCTTCGAAAACAGGAAGTGGTTCTGCTGATCGTAGAGCGGGAGCACGTAGTAGCCGTCCAAGACGATCTGCTGCGCCCGTTCGTAGAGTTCTGCACGTTTGGCTTCGTCGTTGGTCTGCTCGGCTTCCACCAGCAACCTGTCCAGCTGCGGGTTTTTGATCTGCGCGTTGTTTGCAAAGTAGCCGCTCGGCGCCGGGACGGTGGAATCCGAATGGAACAAGATGCGCAGCACGCTCGGACCGACCTTGGTATACGGCGCCGAAACGAGGTCGTACTCGTGTTTGGCCAGAGCGCCGTACCAGCTGGAGAGGTCGAGCAAGTCGATCTTAACCTCGATGCCAACATTCTTGGCGGCCGCCTGCATCTGCTCGAAGAGCGACTGCTCGGCCGGAACCGACTGGTTCGTGGATACCGGGAAGCTCAGGCTCAGGCGCTTGCCGTCCTTGAGCCGGTAGCCCTGTGCGTCGCGTTCGGTCCAGCCTGCCTCGTCGAGGAGCTGGTTGGCCCGCTCAACATCGGTGCCGAATTTTTCTTCGGCCGAAATACCCAGCGGCTCAACGCTTGAAAGCAGCGAGTAGCTGCGCTCGGCGGTATTGAAGTACAGCGCGTCGATTCCGGTGTTCACGTCGAGGGAACGGATGAACGCCTCGCGCACCGCGGCGTCGTCAAAAGGCGCCTTGGAGCTGTTGAGCTCCACCCGGTTCGAGGCACCCGGACGCGGCGCCGCGAGGTGGCCCAGCCCGCTATCGGCGGCGGTGGCGATGGTGTCAGGCTGCGGATTGTCGATCACGTCGACCTCGCCGGACTGCAGAGCTGCATAGCGGCTGGCTGCCTCCGGGATGAAGCGCCAGGTAATGCCGTCCAGATGCGCGGTGGAGCCGGCACGCTCGGGGTCAGCTGCCGGCGCGGCATAGTCTTCGTAGCGAACCAGATTGACGGCCTGCTGGCGGTCCCAGGACTCAACCTTGAAGGGGCCGGTGCCTGCCGGGGCGGCGCAGTTCGCCGCCTGGTCGCGCTTGAGCCCCTCGGGGGACTGGATTGCCGTCCACGGCATGGACAGCGACTCGAGCAGCGCGTTATCCGGGGCGGAGAGTTCCAGCTGCGCGGTCAACTCGTCGACGATCGTGATTTCGGTGACCTTGCCGACGGCAAGATAACCGGTGGAGGAAGCCGTATTCGGATCCTGCAGGTGCTCGATATTTGCCTTGATGGCTTCGGCGGTGAGCGGGGTGCCGTCGTGGAAGCTGATCCCCTCACGCAGCGTGATGGTGCGCGTCAACCCATCCTCGGAGACCTCGGACTTTTCGGCCAGCCACGGGATGATTTCGCCCTTGGCGTCCTTGCTGAACAGCGATTCCATGAACTGCGAGGCAACCAGCGCCTGCGGATAGTTTCCGCCCACATGCGGGTCCAAGCAGTTCGGCTCGGCATCACCCGATGCGTAAACCAGCGTCCCGCCGGCGACGGGCTTCAGATCCTCCGTGGCCGAGGGATCGGAGGTGGTGGAGCAGCCTGCGATGAGGGCTCCGGCCAGCGGGAGAGCTAATGCTCCGGTGAGCAGGCGGGTGGCGCGCTGTGTTCGTTGCATGAACGGTGAGTGACCTTTGAATAAGTGAGCGATGACGTACTCAACCTTAGTCAACCAAGGCCGAAAGGTCAGATCGTTTCCCTGCCAGAGGAAGCGAGAGCCGAGCCTTCGGCCTTGGCTGGCCGGGCGGCTGGCGTTTTACTTTTCGCTGGCGACGGTGAAGCGGCGGTTGTCGTGCACCGGGGTGTCGATTTCGTCGAGGATCGCTACGGCGAAGTCCTGGGTGGAAACGAAGTCGCCGGCAGGGGAGTTGGTGCCGAGGGTGTAGTTGCCGGTGCGGGTGCCCGGTGCGATCACCGGGGCAGGTGCGGCCATGGTCCAGGTAATCCCGGAGACCGAGGTCAACATGTCATACACGGCGCCACTGCTGAGGGCTTCGGCCTTGTATTCTTCGGGGAATCCGGGGGTGTCGTAGAGGCGGACTCCGTCGACTTCGGTAGCGCCGGCGCCGCCGACAACGATCAGACGTGCCGGGACGAGGGTTTCGGTGATCTCCTCGAAGGCGTCAAGGTATTCCTGGTGGTCGCCACCGGTGCGCGATGGCGGCACGGAGATCACGACGACGTCGTGGTTCTTTCCCAGATCGCGGTAGGCGGCGGTATCGTCGAGCTTGGCGGTGACCGCACTGGTGCCTTCGACGGTTTTGCCGCTGCTGCTGACGGCGGTGACCTCGTGGCCGCGGCTCAATGCTTCAGAGGTGATCTGGCTGCCGACCATTCCGGTGGCTCCGTAGACTGCAATCTTCATGATGGTCCTCTCGTAGTTGTGTTCTTCGTGTTTATAGTATCCTTTAGATACCGACTACTTCAAAGGAACTTGGTTACCAAATGGATAGCGCCCTCACCTACAACGTGCTTGCGCAAGACTGTCCCTCACGTGAAATTATGCAACGTTTGGGGGATAAATGGACCCCTTTAGTGATGCTTAACTTAGCCAGCGGGCCGCTACGTTTCTCCGCGTTACGCCAGCGGATCGGTGCGGTGACGCCCAAGGTGCTGACCAGCACGCTGCGCACCCTGGAGCGCGATGGCCTGGTGGCTCGCACCGTCACGGCGCAGGTGCCGGTCCGGGTGGACTATGAATTGACCGATCTGGGTTCCAGCCTGCTTGAACCCATGGATGCCATCCGCATCTGGTCCGAGGCGCACGCGGCCAAGGTGCTGGCCGCCCGAGAAATCTTTGACGACCGACTGTAGCTGGAAGGCTCTAGTGCTGTCGGAGTCCGGATAGAGCGTGGCTGATGGCTTGAGCGGCTGTCACGAGGATTTTTCCATACGGGGTGAATTTGTCTTCGGTAATTCTGCTCGTCGGCCCCGAAACGGAGATGCTTGCTACGGGGTGGCCAGCGGCATCGACGACTGCTGCGCCGAGGGAAGTGATGCCGTCACTGCGGCCTTCCACGTTGATCGAGAACCCGCGTTCTTGAATTCTAGTCAACTCTGTCAATACTTCGTGACTCTCGGTCAGGGTACTTGAAGTTCTCGCCTCAAGTGGTTGTGAAAGATAGTTGTCGACCACGTCGCGGGATGCTGCCGCTAGGTAGGCGAGGCCCGTCCCTGAAGCGTGCATGGGTAGTGCTGTGCCCAGGGCCAAGAACGCGCGCAAGGTATGCGAGGAATCCAATCTCTCGACGACGATCATATTTCTGGCGTCCGGTATACAGAGGTGAATTGTTTCGGACGTAGCGGTTTGCAGTTCATTTAGGTGATTGATCGACAGGTCGCGAATGCTGCCACGGATTCCCGTGCGAGCTGCGACCGCGTACGCGTGGAAGGTCAGTGACCATTGCGAAGCGGGCGGGGGGCTTTGCTCCAGCCACCCCAATTCCTTCAGTGTTGACAAGGAGCGCAATGCGGTCGCCTTGGAGAGGCCTAATTCCCTAGCTAGATCGGATAGACCGACTGGCTGGCTTGAAGAAACGCATTCGATTATTCGAATCGCGTTGGCGACGCTTTGTGTACTCATGGCACCAGTCTATCGACCCATTGACCAGCAAGCTCCCTGTGAGCTACGCTACACATGATCTTAATAATGAACCATCGGTTCACTTAGTGAACCGAGCGATTATGGTTGAAGGAGGTGCGCCATGGAGGCCCAAATCATTGCACTAGCGATCTTTTGTGGAATCTTTACCTTGGCGACGCTGCGCAAAGTTCACCTTGGCGTGATCATGTTTGCGGCAGCCGCAGGAGTAGGCATCTGGCTTGCTGATATGAAGCTTAGTGAGGTCGTTGACGGGTTCCCCGTTTCCATCTTGGTCCTCTTAGTGGGAGTGACGTACTTTTTTGCAATTGCCCAAGCCAACGGAACCGTGGACAAGATTATCGACCGGGCGGTGGCGCGGGTTGGGGACAGGTCTGCGATTCTCCCATTTGTGTTCTTCGCGATTACGGCCGGAATTTCCGCCATGGGTTCGCCCTTGGCCGGATTGGTAATGACTCCTGTCGGGATGCCGCTGGCGAAAAAGTATGGAATTGACCGGATGCTTATGGGCCTGGCAATCGGCTGCGGACTCAGTGCCGGTGGCTTCGCTCCAACGAGCTTGTTCGGCATCGTCACTTATGGAACCGCGCATGCGGTCGATATCGATTTGAATCCGCTGGTACTTTTCGCCGTGGCATTGGTCGCGAATCTGGTATTGCTCTGTGCTGCATTCCTCATGTTTGGTGGGCTCAAGCTCGTCCATGCTGACAAAGGAGCAGCGCTAGCACTCGAGGATCGAGCGCAGTTTTCAAAGACCGGGCAGCTTCCCAATCATCCTTACGAAAGTGAAGGGTACATAGCCCGCTCCCAGTTTACGACCCACAAAATTATGGAGCGGGAGGAACAGGGCGGAGTAGCGGCTGCAAGCGCCGTCTCATTATTCACGGGGACTCAGCGAATAACGATCGTGTGCATGGCCGGACTAATTGTCAGCGTCGTGTCGTTGGCCGTTGCTGGTCGAGATCCGGACATCGGTATTCTTTGCTTCGTTTTTGCAAGTGTGATGACACTGGTCGACCCGATCACTGGGAAAAGCGCGGTTGGAAAAATCGACTGGTCAACTGTGCTTCTGGTGGGCGGAATTATTACCTTCGTAGGTGTCCTGCAAAACATGGGTGCGGTGGATCTCTTGGGTGCGGCAGCCAGTCAAATCGGAACACCCCTTGTCGCAGCATTGTGTATCTGCATTATCGGTGGCTTGATCTCAGCCTTCGCTTCGACAACCGGCATGCTAGCTGCGCTAGTTCCTCTTGCCATTCCTCTGGTTTCCAACGGTGGCCTTGCCGGTTGGGCGGTTATCGCAGCGTTGGGTGTCTGCTCGTCCATCGTGGATGTATCGCCGTTTTCTACCGTAGGGGCGACTCTAGTTGCAACAGTCGACGAAGACGAACGGCCTCGCATGAACAAATTATTGACTCGCTGGGGCCTCTCAATGGTCGTCGTTGGGCCTCTTGCCCTAGTCGGAGCGCTGGTAGCTCCAACTATGTTTTAGATTTAGAAAGGACTAATGATGCTACCTTTGGAAGGCATTAAAATCGTTGACTTGAGCAGGGCTCTTGCTGGACCTTACTGCACGGCGATGCTCGCAGACTTTGGTGCTGAGGTGATCAAGGTTGAAAGCCTCGGATCCGGTGATCCTTCTAGGAACTGGCCTCCGTTTGATGCTGATGGTCGAAGCTTGTACTACGAATCGATCAACAGGAGCAAACGCTCTCTAACCATCGATTTCTACTCTGATAAGGGGCGCGAGATCCTTTCGCGGCTCATTCGCGAGGCCGACGTATTGGTGGAGAATTTCAAATTCGGAACCCTGTCTAAAATGGGATTTTCCGAGAACGAACTGGAATCACTAAATCCCGATCTGCTCCTAGTATCGATTAATGCATACGGATCAGAGGGACCGTTGCGTGATTTGCCGGGGCTCGACCAAGTAATACAGGGGGCCTCCGGAATTACTTCAGTCACCGGACCGCAAGGAGGATCGGGGTATAGAGTCGGGTTGCCAATTGTCGATATTACCTCGGGAATGAATGGTGCTTTCGCCGTTGTGACAGCCTTGTTGGGCAAGTCTCGCGGAATCCAGTCTTCGCGCGTGTCCACTTCGTTGCTGGAATCAGCACTGGGGCTATCTGTATTCCAAGGGCAACAAGCTCTGACCTTGGACGAGGCCCCTGAAGCCCAGGGCAATAGTCACCCCTCGATTGCGCCCTATGGAGCGTATGACACGGCAAGTGAACCAATAATCGTTGCGGTGTCGACCCCTAAGCATTGGAGCCGTTTCACAACGATTCTGGGGACAAAGGAGTGGCTATCGGATCCGCGTTTCGCAACTGGCGAAGCCCGGTCTCGGCACCGGGTGGAACTCGACGAACTAATCAAGGCGACGCTTTGCCGTAAAAAAGCCAATTACTGGATTGAAATGTTCCGTGAATCAGGTATTCCCAGCGGTCCAATCAACGATTATCGCCAAGCGATTCGTTCCGAACAAGCAGGTGCTTTGGGCATGGTTCAGTGTGTGCCTCGGAAAGACGGGTCGGAAATTGAACTGATCCGGAGCCCCATGAGCATCGACGGCAAAACCCTGTGCATTCGGAATGCAGCACCGTCATTCGGGCAGCATTCTGTAGGTATCCTACAAGAACTCGGGATGGATCCCGGCGAAATTGCCGAATTACATGCCCAAGGAGTGATCGGGATTGGACTAGGTGCTGAAGAGGTACTAAATGCTCTCTGCCCGGCGACAGAGGCAACCCCGCTTGCAACTATTGGGGAGACACTCTGATGACTGGTCAGCAAGAATCCGCACACGCGGTCGGTTCGATCGAGTTGAATAAGTCTAATGGGATAGCGACGGTTTCGATTGCTAACCCGAGGAAACGAAACGCATTGACCCAAAGCATGTGCATTGGAATTGCAGATGCGATGAGTGCGCTGGACCGCGACCCGGAAGTTGTCGTCATCGCGTTGAAGGGCAGCGGCTCTGATTTTTCAGCTGGCGCCGCATTGCAAGATCTGGAACAGGTTCTCTTTTCTGCTTCAGCCAATGAGGGGACCGTGGATTACCTGAGCCGTGCCGATGAAGCCATTGGAACTGTGCGCAAGCCAACGATTGCAGTGGTGGAAGGCATCTGCATGGGAGGTGGGTGGCAGATCGCCAGTGCTTGCGACATGGTTCTTGCCTCCTCCAATGCTCGTATTGCAATAACTCCTTCTAAGCTTGGGATCTTGTATCCGCGTGCCGGAGTCGAACGGTTGGTGAGAAGAGTCGGGGCCGACCGTGCCAAGTACTTACTGTTTACGGCCAACGAAGTAACTCCGGAGCTGGCCGAGCGCTGGGGGTTAGTGACTGAACTTATCCCTGCATCGGCATTTGCTGAGACTGTAGAAGCGCGACTTGGAACTGTTGCCAAGCGCTCCCAATTCTCGATCGTGAATATTAAAAAACTCATTGATCAACCAGCGGGTCCTGATCGGGAACGAACCTGGAATGCAGCCTGGCAAGAATTCCAAGGGCATGATGATCTGGCAGTTGGACGGGCCGCATTCAAATCCGGGTACCGGCCCGAGTTTCTCTGGCGGGTCAGCGACTAACAACACCTGTTGGTCGAACCCGCTCGTGTCTGTGAATTAACTTGACTCGGCTGAACCGGCCCAGAGGGCGTGGTTAGAGCGATCCAAAAAGTCAGAAGCCCTTCAATTTGCGGCTTGGGGAATTTTGGGAATCGGTGGCGACAGAGCACCATTGCTTTGGATCTCAAATGCAGGCCAGAGCGGACTATGAGCTGACGAATTTGGGCCGTAGTCCGCTCTAACCCATGGATGCCATTCGCATCTGGTCCGAGGCGCACGCGGCCAAGGTGCTGGCCGCACGAGAAATCTTTGACGATAAATAAGCCTCCTGCCGAGGCAAATTCAGCTGTTCGATTAGTTCCTTGATCGCGGCGGACATCCCACGAACAATGAGTGCGAAGAGCTCGATTCGCTGTGGCGCGAAGCGCCGCACTGTGGGAAGGAAGATCCATGACCAACCAGGCAGTATCCAGCCGACCAAATTTCCTTGACCAGCTTCCGGCGCAACTATTCATCGCCGGGCAATGGCGCGATGGGCGCAGTTCTTCCGTTCTGGTCACCCGCAACCCGTTCGACGACGCGGTGCTGGCAGAAATCCGCCAGGCTTCCACCGAGGATGTAGACGAGGCTTATTCGAGCGCAGCTCAGGCCCAACGCGATTGGGCCGCGCTCATTCCGGCCAAACGTGCTGCGGTCCTCACCAAGGCTGCGGACTATCTGCAAGCCAACTACGATGACCTGGTTGCGCTGCTAGTGGCCGAATCCGGTTCATCGGTGCTCAAGGCCAACGTGGAGGTATCTGGCACGATCTCCGCAACGCGTGAGGCCGCCACCTTCCCGACTCGGGTGCACGGCCAGATCCTGCCGTCGAACAGTGCGGGTAAGGAAAACCGTGTTTACCGCGAACCGGTGGGCGTAGTGGGCGTGATTAGCCCGTGGAACTTCCCGATGCTGCTTTCCCAGCGCTCGGTGGCCCCTGCCCTGGCGCTAGGCAACTCGGTGGTGCTCAAGCCGGCCAGCGACACACCGCTGGTTGGCGCGCTGGTGCTGGCCAAGGCCTTCGAAGCAGCCGGGATCCCGCGGGGCGTGTTCAGCGTGGTTGTTGGTTCAGGCACCGAAATTGGGGACCACTTTGTGGCGCACAGCGTTCCTTCGTTGATTTCCTTCACTGGGTCCACCCCGGTGGGGAAAAACGTCGGCAAGCTCGCCGTTTCGGGCAAGCATATGAAGCGGGTCGCGCTGGAACTTGGCGGCAACGCACCATTTGTGGTGCTCGCCGACGCCAACCTCGAACAAGCGGTCCGCGCCGCTGCCATGGGCAAGTTCCTGCATCAGGGGCAGATCTGCATGGCAATCAACCGAATTATCGTTCAAGCCCCGGTCTATGACCAGTTCGTCGAGCAGTTCGCCGCCCATGCAGCCACCATCAAGTACGGTGATGCGGCGGAGCCCGCAAATGTGGTGGGCCCAATTATTAACGACGCGCAGCTGGCAAGCGTGCAGGGAAAGATCGCGCAGGCTCGAAACGAGGGAGCCCGCGAGGTGCTCTCCGGCGAGGTCGTAGGCAGAGTGGTGCCGCCGCATGTTTTCGCCGATGTCACCAGTGAGATGGAACTGTTCCGTGAGGAGATCTTCGGCCCGGTGGTTGGCATCACTAGGGCCGAAGATGAGGCGCATGCGCTCGAACTGGCAAATGACACCGAATTCGGATTATCCAGCGCGGTATTCACCACCGATATTGAGAAGGGTGTGCGCTTTGCCCGCGGGATCAAGGCGGGAATGACCCACATCAATGACATCACCGTGAATGATGAACCACATGTGATGTTCGGTGGGGAGAAGAACTCCGGATTGGGCCGCTTTAACGGTGAGTGGGCTATCGAGGAATTCACCACCGACCATTGGGTCGGAGTGCAGAGCACCGATAGGCAGTACCCATTCTAGGGATTGCCAAGGATCCTTCGAATGGCCAAGGGTCCCCGGAGCGGTGGTTCGTGCGCTCCGGGGCCTCGACGAGCAGGCACATGTGCCTGCAAGGAATGCGGTAGTCAATAACGGAGTGTGAGAACTCCCGCGGGAGTTTGTGGAGCCCGAACTCCTGCCCCGTCGCCAGGGGTTCGGGCAACGGTACTGCGCCAGCCAAGGGGTACCGGGCCAGGCGCGGCTAGCTTGTGCGTTCCTTCTTGGAATCCGCGGCCGGTGGCATGCGCTGGGGCCGGACCGTGACGATGGGCGCTTGCGAGCTCATGGCGGCTTCAACGGTTTCAAACGCCGCAAGGTTGCGCAGGGTTGTGCGGGTGGGGGTCATCAAGCCCACCTCGCCGCGCTCGTAGGCGGAGAACAGCTTGGCGGGCTGGACCCATTCGGAGTTTGAGGCCTCGGTGGTCTGGTGCATGGGTGCTTGTCCAGGCTGCACCTGGGCCACGTAGAAAAAGGTGTCGAAGCGTTTGGGATTATCCGGCGGCGTGATCCAGTTCGCCCACGGACGCAGCTGGCTCACGTCCAAACGCGCGCCGGTCTCTTCGAAGATCTCGCGGCGGGCGGCGGCCAGCAGGGTTGCCGCATCGAGGATGGCCTGCTCTTCGCCGTCTTCCCAGATGGAGGAATCCTCCCAAAGCCGTGCGTGCTCGATGGCCAGCGCTTGCGCGATATTCCCCGATTGCGCCTCGGCCAGATCTTGAGCATCGACCCGACCACCGGGATAGACAACCATGCCGGCGGCGAAGTCCATGGTGGAAACCCGGTGTTGGATGAACACTTCCAAGCCTTCGTTTCCCTCGCGAATCATCAGGACGCTTGCGGCACGTCGCGGCGTCACCGGCTGCTTATTCGGGTCAGTAGAGGCGGAATCCATAAGTCCAAGTATGGCCGAGAACCGAAACGGAACCGCGCACTGTGACGATTGGGTGTTCCCCGGGACTGCCGAGAGCGGCGCGAAAGGTTTTCTTGACGCGGTGGCCATACCTCGCATTACGAGAGTGAATCTCGGGGTAATTTCCCGCTGCTGCCATCCAAAATCCTTCGCCATGGCTGTAGTGTGAGTCACAAGTAGCGGTGGTCAGATAGGGGTTAGCGATGTTTGAACTAAATGAGGAGCAACGCGAGCTGGTGGAGGCGGTGCGCGAATTTGCTGCGGAGAAAATCGCTCCGCATGCCCTGGAGTGGGACGAGAAGCAGCATTTCCCCGTCGATGTGCTTGCCGAAGCCGGCGAATTGGGGATGGGTGGCATCTACGTCAGCGAAGCCTATGGCGGTTCCGGGCTGAGCCGCAGCGACGCGGTGCTGATCTTTGAAGAACTGTCCAAGGCTTGCCCCACCATTGCGGCCTATATCTCCATCCACAATATGGTGGTGTGGATGATCGACAGCTTCGGCACCGAGGTGCAACGAGCCCAGTGGCTGCCGGGCATGGTGGCGATGCAGGACCTGGGATCCTATTGCCTGACCGAACCCGGGACCGGATCGGACGCTGCGGCGCTGACTACCAGTGCGGTCCGGGATGGCGATGAATACGTGCTCAACGGGGTCAAGCAGTTCATCTCCGGTGCGGGTTCGTCAGCGCTCTATCTGGTGATGGCCCGCACGGCCGATACCGGCGGGCGGGGGATCAGCGCCTTCTTGCTGCCCGCCGACGCGCCGGGGCTGTCCTTCGGGGCCAAGGAGAAGAAGATGGGCTGGAATGCGCAGCCTACCCGTCAGGTCATCATGCAAGACGTGCGGATCCCCGTCGAGAACTTGTTGGGTGCCGAAGGAGATGGCTTCACCATTGCGATGCGCGGGCTCAATGGTGGCCGGCTGAATATCGGTGCCTGCTCGATCGGCGGCGGCCAGCTGGCCCTGGAGAAATCCGTGGCCTACCTCAAGGAGCGTGAGGCCTTTGGCGGTCCGCTCACGCGCCAAGAGGCCCTGGTCTTCAAGCTGGCCGACATGGATATGGAATTGGAAGCGGCGCGCACGCTGCTGCGCCGGGCGGCGGCAGCCTTGGACGCGCAGACCTCCGACGCGCTGCGGCTGTGCGCGATGGCGAAGAAGGTGGCTACCGATGCCGGGTTCAACGCGGCCAATGCCGCGATCCAATTGCATGGCGGTTATGGCTACCTCAGCGAGTACGGGCTGGAAAAGATCGTCCGTGATCTGCGCGTGCATCAGATCCTGGAAGGCACGAACGAAATTATGCAGCTGATCGTGGGGCGCGGGCTGGTCGATTCCTAGGACCTGAAATCACTGGCAGCACCGGGTGCCGCCGCGCACGATGGCTTTGCAAAAGCGCACACCCTTTTATGGTTTCCGTGCCTCAGATCCGTTGACTCCTGCGACAGGTCGCCATAGTTTGGGGGTGTAACCAGAATCGCGGTTCGGGTTTTGTGCAAACGTGCACCGCACAATCTGACTTCGGGGCCAGCTGCAACAAGGGAAGCCCCACGAGGAAAGGCATCATTCGTGAATCGAACCGGCAAGGTTTTGACTGCGCTGTCCCTCGGCGCAGTAATGGCCTTGACTGCCTGCGCGCCCACCGCGGAACCCGGGAGCAACGGCGCTGCTGGGCCCGGGGCAGCCGAAGACTCGGTGAACATTGGGATCATCTACTCCAAGACCGGCCCG
Source organism: Glutamicibacter sp. AOP12-B1-11 (assembly GCF_052379245.1). NCBI lineage: Bacteria > Bacillati > Actinomycetota > Actinomycetes > Micrococcales > Micrococcaceae > Glutamicibacter > Glutamicibacter sp. AOP12-B1-11. Next base: position 74,531 of record NZ_JBQSYL010000011.1, read on the forward strand.
CTTGCTGCCGAGGGAGATGCCTACCTCGAAGGCTTGCAGGCGGGACTCGATTACGCCACCGATGGTACGGGCAGGGTGGGGGACTTCGAACTGAACATCACCTACCACGACGACGGCGGCGAGGCGGACCAGGCCGCCGCGGTAGCCGGCGAGCTGGTCGGCAAGGACTACAAGGTCCTGGCCGGAGCGGCCTCCTCGGAGATCGCGCTGAAGCTTGCCGGCCTGGCGGCCCAGGACAAGGTGCTCTACATTTCCGGCTTGGCCGCGACGGATGCCATCAGCGGCGCCAACAAATACACCTTCCGCTCTGGACGCCAGTACATGCAGGACGCGGCCACCGCCGGCACCTTCCTTGATGATGTGAACGGCAAGAAGATCGCCGTTTTCACCCAGGACAACGCGTTCGGGCAGGAACATCTCGCAGCGGCGGAAGCGGTCCTAGGGATGCAAGGCGCCAATGTCAGCAACATTCTCGTGCCCGAAGACGTCACCGAATTCGCACCCTTCGCCCGGCAGCTGGTGGATGCAAAGCCCGACCTCATCTACGCGGCCTGGGCCGGAGCCTCCTCCGGTTCCATGTGGCAGGCGTTGGACCGGCAAGGAGCGTTCGACATTGCTCCCATCGTCACCGGGCTGGGCGAGGTAACAACCTTTGGTGCCTTCGGCGGCGCGGGTGAGAAGATCTCCTTCTTCAGCCACTACTTCCCGGGCGCTGCAGGCACCGACGTTGAACAAGAGATGATCTCCTCTGTTGCGGAAGCGGGCAAAGTAGCTGGCCAGTTCTCCCCGGATGGATTTGTGGCAGGGCAGATGATTGCCCGGGCCGTGGGCGAAGGCGGCAACGACGTGGAGCAGATGGTCACCGCCTTGGAAGGCTGGAGCTTCGAAGGACCCCAGGGCGAAACCACCGTGCGCGCCTCGGATCATGGATTGGTGCAGAACATGTACCGGGTGTCCTTGGCCAGGGAGGGCGAGAATTGGATCCCGGAACTGCTGGAGACCGTGCCGGGCGAGGACATCGCCCCGCCCGAGATCGTCAACTAGTCTTCGCGAGCCACGCAGTGTCCTGCTCGGAGTCAGGCCATGCGGCGGGTTGAATTCGGTTCTCCCGAAGTGTTCCGTGGCCAGTGCATGAAAAACGTTGAGGGGCGTGTCCGGGGGTACATGTTTCGCATCCCCGAGGTCCTCGATGAGGTGATTGAAGAAAAGGCGAATTTATTGTCCGTGCGTTGCTATCAATCGACGCGCAACCGACTGCGGAGGGTTGAGCCACATGGCCGAAATAAAGACACAGCACGGGCCGGTTGGCGGTGCATTGTCCGGACGTACCGCGTTGGTCACCGGGGGTGCTTCGGGGATCGGGCTGGCCTGTGCCAGAAGGCTGAGCGCCCAAGGTGCAGCAGTCACCGTCGCGGATCTGAACGAGCAGGCAGCCAGCGCGGCGGCAGACGAGCTGGGCGGCAAGGCCTGGGCGGTGGATCTGGCCGATACCAAGGCGCTGGAAGAACTCAGCCTGGATACCGACATTCTGGTCAATAATGCCGGGGTGCAACGTGTTGCGCCGATCCACGAATTTGATCCCGAGGCCTGGCGGCTCATACACCGGCTGATGCTCGAATCCCCATTCCTGCTCATCCGTGCGGCATTGCCCGGCATGTATGCGCGCGGGTTCGGGCGCATCATCAACGTCTCCAGCGTGCACGGCATTCGAGCCAGTTCGTTCAAGAGCGCCTATGTGTCGGCCAAGCACGGGTTGGAGGGACTGTCCAAGGTCACCGCGTTGGAGGGGGCGGAGCATGGGGTGACGAGCAACTGCGTCAACCCCGGCTACGTGCGCACCGCCCTGGTGGAGAAGCAGATCCGAGATCAGGCGCAGCTCCATGGCATCGCCCCGACCGAGGTCGTGGAGAAGATCATGCTCACCGAAGCGGCGGTCAAGCGGCTGGTGGAGCCGGAGGAAGTGGCATCCTTGGTGTCCTGGCTGGCCCAGGATGAGGCGGGGATGGTCACCGGCGCCTCCTATGCCATGGACGGCGGGTGGAGCGCCCGATGAGTACCGCCGGCGACCGTGCCGAAACGGTGGCTGGCCCATTACGCGGTCGGGACGCACCGCTGCGGCGGCGAATCCGAAGTGTTCTGATTTGTGGCTGAACACAGCAAAAAGCGAGGCCTTGCTCCCGTTCTCCGGGGAGCCGAGCCTCGCTTACTTGCTGCCTGGCGAGTGCTACTTTCGCACGAGCTCGGCAGTGGTACCCAGCTGCGCGGTTGGCACCCGGTAGGTTTCCTTGGCGGTCAGCGCCGAGATCGCCGCGATGAGCGCGATTCCCGCGGTGAAGAGGCTGATCTTGACCCAGCCGCCAGGTTCCAGGCCGCCCATGGCCGCCACGATGGACGGTGCGAAGCCGGCCATGAGGAAGCCGAGCTGGGTGCCGATGGCCAGGCCGGAGAAGCGCACCTTGGAGGAGAACATCTCGGCATAGAAGCTTGGCCAGACCGCGTTGGCCGCGGAGTAGGCGCAGGAGAAGACCACCAGGGACAGCACGAACTGCAGCACCGTGTTGTCGGTTTCCATGCTGCGCAGGTAGAACGGCATGGCTGCCGCCGAGGCGAGCGCACCGTAGATGAACACCGGCTTGCGGCCAATGGCATCGGCCAGCATGCCGAACAGCGGCTGGGTGAGCAGCGCGCCGATATTGCCGGCAACCACCAGCCACAGCGTGATCGAGGCATCGATATTGCCGATGTTCTTGCCGTAGGAGATGGCCAGGGTCCCGTACACGGTGGATACCGCGGCGATGAAGGCGCACAGCACCACGCGCAAGACGTCTTTCCAGTGGAACTTCAGCAGTACCGCCAGCGGCAGCTTGGCGATGTTATTGCTCTTCTTGGCTTCTTCGAATTCCGGGGTCTCGTGCAGCGAGCGGCGGATGAAGAAGGTCACCAGCACCACAACGGCCGAGAGCCAGAACGGGATGCGCCAGCCGATGCCGTACTTGATGTCATCGGGCAGCGCCACCACGGGAATGAAGATCAAGGCCGCGAGGATCTGGCCGCCCTGGGTGCCGGTCAGGGTCCAGGAGGTGAAGAAGCTGCGTCGGCGATCCGGTGCGTGCTCCAAGGTCATCGAGGAGGCGCCGGCCTGCTCGCCGGCCGCGGAGAGGCCCTGGCAAAGCCGGGCGAGGACCAGCAGGATCGGGGAGAGCCAACCGACCTGGTCGAAGGTTGGCAGGCAGCCGATCGCGAAGGTCGAGGCGCCCATGAGCACCAGCGTGAACATCAGCACCTTCTGGCGCCCGATGCGGTCCCCGAAGTGGCCGAGGACGACCGCGCCAATGGGCCGGGCAACGTAGGCGAAGCCGAAGGTGGCCAGCGACATCACCGAGGCATTGGCATCCGCGTCGGGGAAGAAGATGTGCGGAAAGATCAGTGCCGCGGCGGAGCCGAAGATGAAGAAGTCGTAGTATTCAACTGCGCTTCCCATGAAACTGGCAACAGCCGCCTTGACGGGGGTGCGTTTCCCGGTGCCGGGCACCTCGGACGCCGACGGTTCACGTGTGGATGGCATCGGAAAACTCCTTTGTTTGCTGAGTGACGAACGCTGAAAACATAAACAGTGTGCGCTATACGTACAGTTGTACGGAATGTGTACGTTGATATAGAGTAGATGCAAATCACAGCTGAGGCAATACCTGCGTCAAGCATGACGGAAAGTTGGGTAATACGGTGAGCACTCTTACGCAGTCATATCTAGTTGGACTCATAGGCGATGGCGTGGTGCCGTCGCTGACCCCGCCCATGCACGAGCGGGAAGCAGATGCGCATTCGCTGCGGTACCTCTATCGCCCCATCGATCTCACGGTTCTTGACCGCCCCGGCGAAGATGTGGGGAAGTTATTGAAGGCCGGTGCCGAGTTGGGATTTAACGCCTTCAACATCACCCATCCCTGCAAGCAATTGGTGATCGAGCACCTGGACGAGATCAGCGACAATGCCAAGGCCATCGGCGCGGTCAACACGGTGCTCATCAAAGACGGTAAATTCCATGGCTACAATACCGATGCCTCCGGATTCGGTTGGGCAATGGCTACCGGGCTTCCCGGAGCAGCCCTGGGCAAGGTGCTGCAACTCGGTGCGGGAGGAGCCGGCGCGGCCGTCGCCTTTGCGCTGCTCGACGCCGGAGTCAAGGAACTGTTCCTGGTCGATCCGGATATCTCCCGGGCTAGCGAGCGAGCCAAGGAACTGGCCCTCCACTTCCCGAATGCCAGCATTACTCCGGCCAGCCCCGAAGAAGCGCCGGCGCTGCTGGCGAAGGTCGATGGGCTGCTCAACGCGAGCCCCATTGGAATGCATCACCACCCTGGGCTTCCCCTTGATATTTCCGGGCTCCACTCCCGGCAGTGGGTTGCCGACTGCGTGTATCGCCCCGTGGATACCGAACTGATCACCGCGGCCCGCGACCTTGGCTGCAGGGTGATGGACGGCGGAAATATGGCGGTCGGCCAAGCGGTGGATGCCTTCGGCATTATCACCGGGCTGACCCCCGATGCGGCACGGATGCGCGCCCATCTGCTAGAGATGCTGGAAGCAGGACTCTAATGCGCACCTCAATCGCCACGGTGTGCCTCTCGGGCACGCTGGAAGAAAAGATGCTCGCCTGCGCCAAGGCAGGTTTTGACGGAATCGAAATCTTCGAGCAAGACCTCACCGTCAGCCCCATGTCGCCTGAGGAAGTCAAGGCACTTGCCCACCGTTTGGGGCTGACGCTGGACCTGTTCCAGCCCTTCCGCGACTTCGAAGGCGTAGAAGAAGAAATACTGCTGGCAAATCTGCGCCGCGCCGAAGCGAAATTCCAGCTCATGCAACGGTTGGGCATGGATCTCATGCTGCTCTGCTCGAACGTGGGAACCGCGACCATCGATGATGACAAGCTGTTCGCCGAGCAGATTCGCCGATTGGCGGATGTTGCCGCCCGCTACGGGGTGCGCATCGCCTACGAGGCGCTGGCCTGGGGCAAATATGTGGACACCTACCAGCACTCGTGGGAGATCGTGAAGCTGGTGGACCGCGAGAATGTGGGGCTGTGCATCGATAGTTTCCATATACTTTCCCGCGGGGATGATCCGGCGCAGATCGCCCGGATTCCGGGGGAGAAGATCTTCTTCGTCCAGCTTGCGGACGCCCCGGTCCTGACCATGGATATCTTGTCCTGGTCCCGCCACTACCGGGTGTTCCCCGGTGAGGGCGGCTTCGAGCTGGATGCGTTCCTGGGCCACCTGGTGCGTTCGGGGTACTCCGGAATTGTTTCGCTCGAAATTTTCAATGATGTATTCAGGCAATCGAATGTCGAGCTGACCGCCGTAGACGGGCTGCGTTCGTTGATCTGGCTGCAGGCTCGCACGGCAGCCCTGCTCGGAAGCGACGCGCAGGACTACCCGCTGGAACTTGATGCACTGCCCGGAGCCCAGCAAGCCCTCGGGTTCGACTTCGCCGAGATCCGCACCGAAGACCCAGAGCTGATCGCCGGAATGCTCGCCCAACTGGGATTCTCGTTCCTCGGCCAGCATCGGCGCAAACCGGTGCAGCTCTGGTGCGCCGGAAACGCACGGATTATCGTCAACTCGCAACGCAGCCGCGGGGTGACCGCAACCGTCTCCGGCCTCGGCGTGCAGGTTCCGGACCCGGTCGCCGGGCGTGCGCGCGCAACCGACTTGCTGGCCAAACCGGTGCTGCGGCACCACACCAGGGACGAGCAGGAACTTGCGGGATTCAGGGCCCCGGATGCCACCGAAGTGTTCTTCGGATCGGTTGCCGGGACAAGCCTGTGGGAAACCGAATTCGGCGCGCACCGCCAGGCACCCGAGGAAGCGCAGCGCGGGGGCATCACCGGGATCGACCATATAAACCTCGCCCAGCCGTGGCAGGCTTTTGACGAGTCGGTGCTGTTCTATACCAGCGTGCTGAATTTGCAGGCAAGGCCTGGAACCGAGGTGCCAAGCCCCATGGGCCTGGTCCGTTCCCAGGTGCTGCGCACAGAGGATGGCTGCGTGCGGCTTGCCCTGAATATTGTGCCCAAGGGGCTCGAAGCGGCGATCGAAAGCCATCACGAATACCCCGAGCACGTTGCCTTGCATACCGATGATGTGGTGGCCTTGGCGCGCCGGGCACAGCGGGCCGGCATGGAATTCCTGCAAGTTCCGGCCAACTACTATGAGGACCTGGCCGCCCGATTCAGCATTGATGAGCGGTCGCTGGCCACGCTGAAGGAGCTGAACCTGCTGTACGACAGGGATGAGCACGGAGAATTCCTGCATTTCTACACCGCCACGGTAGGCAACATGTTCTTTGAGGTGCTGGAACGCCGTGACGGCTACGATGGCTATGGGGCTCCTAACGCCCCGGTTCGCCTCGCAGCGCAATTCGAGCACAATCGTTTCGACCGGCATTAGGCATGTGAGCGGCAAGATAACTGAGTGAAAATGGGGACCCCTATCGTGGCGGAGCAGCCTGACTATTACGTTAAGTCGGCGGAGAAGACCTTGGCGGTGCTTCTTGCGTTCAAAGGCGAAAACTCGGCCCTGACGGTCTCGCAGGTGGCAGCGGCTACCGATCAGACGCGTGCCTCTGCCCGCAGGTTCTTGCTCACCCTCGTTGACCTGGGATACCTCGCGGTCGTTGGGAACACCTACCAGCAGACTCCACGAGTGCTGGATGTGGGCGCTTCGTACCTTTCGGGTCTCACCTTGCCGCGTGCAGCGATTTCACACCTGCAGCGATTGGCTCGCGAGCTGGATGAAACCACTTCCCTATGTGTCCTCGAAGGCCAAGACATCTTGTACGTGGAGCGGGTTTCGGCTCCGCGCCTGCATCAGATGAACGTCTCGATTGGCAACCGGCTCCCGGCCTGGGTCACCTCGATGGGTCGCGTGCTGATCGCGAACCTGACCGCCGGAGAACGCGAAGATTTCTTGCAGGGCATTGAACTGCGCAGCTACACCGAGCATACGGTGGGCAGCCTGGAGGAGTTGCGCGCGGAACTGGAACGAGTAGCGGAGCAGGGCTGGTCGCTGGTCAACCAGGAGCTTGACGAAGGGCTGCGCGGGTTGGCGGTGCCGGTGCGCCGTGGAAACCAACTGCTCGGAGCGCTGAACGTGTCGGTACAGTCGGGCCGCGCCGATGCGTCGACGATTTCCGAAACCATGCTCCCGGCCTTATTTCGCACGGCGAAGGATATCGCAGGCGACTTCGGAGGCCGGGTGGACTAGCCTCGCCGGTCAAGATCATCGGCGTCATCCGCCCGCAAGTATTCTCGGCAAGGACACCGTTGGCCGCGCTGGAAGCGGGGCCCGTGACCTGTTCGGGGCAGATGTCTGGACCTCGGGCCTATGCGGGCGGGTAGAGCATGGTTCCACCAGCAGCGACGCATACGATGATCAGCGTGCCGAGCAAGCCCAGGAGCAACGCTTGGCCACCGGATTTCACGATGCTGCGGAGGTGCACACCAAGGCCGAGCGCAAACATCGCGGCCGCAAGCAGCAACGTCTGTACGCTCTGCGCAATCGAGAGGGCGGAATCTGGGAGCAGGCCGGTGGTGCGCAACAGCATGGCAGCGATGAATCCCAGGACAAAAAGTGGCACGAGCGGAGGATTCTTGCCGCCTTCTACCGAGTGCTTGCGGCGCATGTAGATACCGAGCCCGGCGATGATCGGGGCCAGCAGGGCTACGCGTGCGAGCTTCACGGTCACTGCCACCGCCAGGGCCGCGGCGCTCACCGAACCGCCGGCGGCTACAACCTGGGCAACCTCATGCGTTGAAGCGCCGATTAGCATTCCGGTGCTGCGATCGTCCAGGCCTAGCAGGGCTCCGAGCAATGGCATGGCAGGAATCATCAGCGTTCCGAAAAGCACGACCAAACCGATTGCGGTGGCCACTTGAGCCTGCTTGGCCCGTGTCACGTTTTCGGCCGCCGCCACCGCAGCCGCGCCGCAAATCGAAAATCCGGTGGCGATCAGTAGGCGTTGCGGTAGATCCATGCCCATCTTGCCGCCAATCCACAACGTCAGCGCAAAGGTGACGGAGACGGAGAGGAAAACTACCAGCAGAACTCCGGGGCCCAAGCCGAGGATCGTCCCAATCGAAAGCTGCAGACCCAGCAGCACGATACCCATTCGCAGGAGTTGTTTCGAAGCGATGGCTATGCCCGGATCCAGCACCTGCGGGACCGGTGCGACATTGCGCCACACTGCGCCGAGGATGATCGCCAGCAAGAGCGCGCTGAGCCCGTTGAGGAATTGACTGGCGAATATGCACAGTAAGCCGGTGGCCAGGCAGGCCGCGAGACCGGGGAGCACCATCCGGAGTTTGCCTACCGTCGGTGGATGGGGGGAGGAGTTTGCGGGACTGTGCTGCTCATTCATTCCCGGGGCCTGACTGTTCTGTGGCATATATTCAACTTCTCACGCGAGCCTTGCGGCCGGTATTCCTTGATTCGCTATCACGGGCATATGATCATGATATGGATCAGCATTCGAATGTCATGCAGGATATCGCCCAATGGATCCAGGTCTCATCGCTGACCTTGCTGGTAGGCATCGCGGACCATGGCAGCCTCAGCGCCGGGGCGCGGGCTACCGGGATTGCGCAGCCTAACGCCACGCGGGCGCTGAAAACCCTCGAGCGTCGCTTGGGCTATCCGCTGGTCATCCGGAAGACTACCGGCTCAACGTTGACAGCCGAGGGCGTGCTCACGGTGCAGTGGGCTCGGGAGGTGCTCATTTCGCTGGAAAACCTGGCTGCCGGGGCACGCACGCTCGCCACGCCGGGAGAATCCGAGCTCGCATTCGGCGCCAGCATGACCGTGGCCGAATACCTCGCACCAACGTGGATCGGCACGCTGCATCGGAGGTTTTCGAAGGTCAAGCCGCGGATGCGGATCATGAACTCGCAAGATGTAATCTCGGCGGTTCAAAACGGCGAAATGAACTTCGGCTTCGTCGAGACACCTGAAGTTCCGCGGTCTCTGCGCTATCACAAGGTATGGAGCGATGAGATGGTGGTGGTTACCGCCCCATCGCACCCATGGGCACAACGCACAACGCCGCTCGGTCTCCATGAGCTGCAGAGCACGCCGCTGATCGAACGCGAGGACGGTTCTGGCACAAGGGCGTTTTTGGACTATATCGCCCACGTTGAACGCCCCGAACCGATCGCTGAGTTCAACAGCAACTCAACGATCTGCCAGTGCGTGGCCGCGGGCATGGGTCCGGCGGTACTGAGCCAGCTCGCCGTCGAGAGTCAGCTGAGGCTTGGGAATCTAGTTGAGATCCCCTTCGACGGGCCGAGCCTGCTCCGTGAATTTCGTGCGATATGGGTACACAGCCACTCGCTGAGCCCCACGGAGCAGGCCTTGCTGGACATCGCCAGCGCCTAGCGCCCGGCGGATCCAGCTACTTCTGCAGCTTCGAAATCTCGGTTTCCAGCAGCGCCGACAAACGACGCACACCCTCGGTGATCGTCTGTTCATCCACCGCGCAAAAGGCCAGGCGCAGCTTGTGATGCGCCGATTCCGAGGAGCTAAATGCGGCACCGGGAATGAAGATCACACCGGCTTTCACGCCTTCCTGCAACAGCTCATAGGTATCGATTCCGGCCGGAAGGGTCAGCCAGATAAAGAATCCGCCCTCGGGGTGCGTATGGGTGATCTCTGCCGGAAGATATTCGGTCAAGGCTTCGAGCATTGCATCGCGTCGCGAACGGTAGAGCTCGTTGTAGGTCTGGATTTGCCCGCGCCAGTCATGCTCTTCGAGGTAGGCGCTGATGATCATCTGATTGAGCGTTGGCGGGCACAGCGCCACCGCCTCGCCAGCCAGGTAGAAACGGCGGAACAGGTGAGTTGGTACCGCGGCCCAGCCGATGCGCAACCCAGGGGAGAGGATCTTGGAGAAGGAGCCCATATAGATGACGTTCTGCTCGTCTAGGCTGCGCAGGGTCGGGGCGGCTTCGCCTTCGTAGCGCAGCATCCCGTAAGGATTGTCTTCGAGGATCAGCACGCCTTCTTCGCGGCAGATGTCCACGATTTCTGGGCGCCTCTCGGCGGCCAGCGTGATGCCAGAAGGGTTGTTGAAGTTCGGAATGGTGTAGAGGAATTTGATCTTTTCGCCGGCCGCACGCAATTCTTGGATCTTTGTCCGTAGCGCGTCCGGAACCAAACCGTTTTCGTCGGTGAGCACCGGGGCTGCCTTCACCTGATAGGCCTCGAAGGTGTTCAGCGCGCCCACGTAGGTAGGGTCTTCGCACAGTACCGTGTCGCCGGGGTTGCAGAATACCTTGCAGGCCATGTCCTGCGCCGACTGCGAACCGTTGGTAATGACAACGTCTTCTACCGAAACGTTGGTAATTCCCTCGGCTGCCATGACTTCGAGAATCTGCGACCGCAATTCTGGAGTACCCAGTCCCGAGCCGTACTGCAATGCGACATGGCCCTGTTCGGTGATGATCCGCTTGGAGATCTCGCCAATCTTTTCAAGTGGCAGGACCTGGAGGTAAGGGTTGCCGCCGGCCAGCGAAACCAGCGAAGGATCCAACGACAGCTCGAAGACGTCGCGTACCGCGGACTGCTTGATCCCGGCAGCTCTATCGGAGAAAAGCGTTTCGTGCGTCGTGCGCAGTGCGTCGACTGGCTGGTGCGTTGACATGGTCCTCCTCGACCGGCATCTGCCCGTGGGTAACGGGAAGAACAATTGTGCATGCGGTGGCATGCGAGCAAAGTTTTCTATTAGGCTACTTTGGTATTCCAGCAGGAAATTTACCAGATGACAAGAACCGGCGCCTTGTATTTGGTGCTATTCCTTGTTTTCGGACCCCGCTGCCGGGCGCTGATCCAGCCAGGCTTGAACGTCGCTAGGTCGGATGCGTCGGTGCGTTCCGCGATACTCCACCGGAATAATGCCCGAATCGGCCAGCTTGCGCAGGTAGGAATTCGAGATCCCAGCCATCTGCGCGGCCTGCGAGGTGTTGAGCAATAATTCGGTTGTCCCGATGCTGACGGACTCGCCTGCCGCGAATCGATTGAGCACCTCAAGTAACGCGTCATGGGCGTCCTTGGGTAGCTGCAGTGCCGTGCCATTGACGAAGACCGTAGTGTCGCTGGACTCCGCTAGGGCGCGATGCAGCCGCTGCGTAGTTTTCTCATCCAGCGCTTCAAAGGTGCGAACCCGACCAAGGGCGGAAGTAGGTGATGCCATGTATTCATCTTGCCCGAAGTGAGGTGTGGTGGCGAGCGACTGGCCTAGGCGGGCAGGCCAACTGTTCGGAAACCTGTGTTGCTGCTGGCGGAATCGGCCGTGTTGTAGCTTCGGGCGGAAACTCGATATCGATTGCAGTAAGATTCGTGGCAAAGGTGGGATCCTCCGCGCATGACCCGACCCCGTCCGATAGTTGGCCCCTGGGGGTTTAGCTCCGGGCTATTGCGATAGTACTTGGGCAGGAACCAATCCTGGCACCACTCCCAGACGTTGCCAGCAATATCGAGGAGTCCCAGCGGATTCGGTGGAAAACTGCCCACTGGTGAAGTTCCGAGATAACCGTCTTGCAAAGTGTTTTCTCGCGGGAAATTGCCTTGCCAAATATTGCATTGGTGGACCGAATCCGGGGTGAGTTGATTTCCCCATGGGTAGCGTTGCCCTGGCTTTAGTCCGCGAGCGGCATATTCCCACTGCGCTTCGGTGGGCAGGGTTCTGCCGCTCCAATGACAGTAGGCTAAGGCATCGTTCCAAGAAACCTGCACGACGGGGTGATCTGGCAAATCCTGCCAGTGGGAGCCTGAACCAGTGGGGTGACGCCAGCTGGCGTTGCGCACGCCCAGCCACCAGTCGGTACCTTCCACCTTCCCCATGACCTCCTTCGCAGGTGCATTCAGGTAGGCATGGAAAACAGCCGAGTAGCCAAGTTGCTCTGACTCTGTGACGTATCCAGTGGCTAGTGCGAATCGCGAGAACTCGGTATTGGTAACCGGGGATGCATCCATGTTGAACGTTGGCAGCGATACCCGGTGAACCGGACGCTCGCCATCGGCGGGATACCCCTCATCAAAGTGGTCGCCCATCATGAAGGTGCCGCCTGGCACGTCGACCAGCCGCATCGGCCGGTCGCTCATGATTGTGCAGGCCGGTATCTGCATAGCATCTGCCGGTGGGCTAGGTGTCGGTTCATTGCGTCGAGGCGCGCAGCAAGCCATCAGCTATCCGAAGAGTTTGTTTGCGAGTGCAATAAGAACTTGATGGTGGCGCATAGCTGGTCGATGAGCAGTGCGGAGCGATCTAGGTCGGGATCCGAAAGATGCTGAAGGTTGATGCCGTCGATGCTGGCGATTAGCATGCGGGAGACTGTCTCAACGTCAGCTTTCAAAACGGTGTTCGAGCTGGTGGCGGCCTTGCGGAAAACAGCGCTGGTGGACTGAACCCATGCCTCATACATTGACCGGTTGATCTTGTTGGATGCAGCAATGTCTTCGGGGTCGGCAAGGCGAGTGGTGCGTAGCAGCAGCTCGAAGGTCGTGACCTGTTCATGAGGTGCGTTGAGCATGCGCCGCCAGACGCGATGTATGTGCAGGTCTACGGCTTCGTCAAGGCCCACGGATTCAGGTATTGGGTCCAGATCACGAGCGTAGTCGCGGCTGAGGTGGTTATAGACCTCGTCTAGCAGGTCATCTTTGCTGCGAAAGCAATAATGTAGCGCGGCTAAGGGCGCACCGGCCTCGGTGGCGATGCGCCGGGTGGTGGCTGCTGCGATCCCTTCCGAGGCAATTACGCGTGCCGCTGCTTCGATGAATTGCCTGCTGCGGTCTTCAACTGATATGCGCGCCATAGTTCCTGTCCCAAATCACTACTGTCTTTTGGACTCTAGCCGATCGGCTGGGGCCCTTCATGGAGGCTGCCTAAATTAATTTTCCCACAAAGCTGGTCAAATGACTAAGTCATACGACATACTACTTGGAGTTGTTACTCGCATCACACGGCATGCGGGAAATTGGAAGAAAGGGGGACCCATGGCTGACGAACTGGCTCAGTTGGTTATCCACTCGGGTGTAGTTCCTGGCATCGGACTCGCAGCCGACATCGATGCTGCGCATTGCGATGGACGGCCCAGTGCCGTAGCCGTCCGGGATGGCAGGATCATTGCCATTGGAGATGAAGATTTGCTTCGCCTGGCCGGGCCGGAAACCACGGTCATCGATGCTCGTGGAGGAGCCATCCTGCCTGGACTGAACGACGGGCATCTGCACTTCTCCGCCAGCGCGATGATCCGCCACGCACACCTCTCGGTGGCGACCGCAGCGAACTGGACCGAGGTTGCAAAGCTCCTGGACACGGCCAAACCCGACGCCAGCGGCTGGGTACGTGCCGCAAGCTGGGACGAAGTCCGGCTAGGTAGCGTTGACTCCGAACTACTGCTGGCAGCTAACAGCCGGTGGCCAGTAGTCGCCTTCGATACGACGGGCCATCAACTCCTGGTAAACGCCGTGGGCTTGAAGATCTTGGGTCTGGAACACATAGATGAACCTGTGCCTGGTGGGGTGATTGGACGACTCGCGGATGGTTCACCCAGCGGGCTCTTCGGCGATGCGGCCATGCAGCTGGTAAACGACGGGCTGCCTAGTTTCACCGAAGATCAGCTGCGTACGGCCTTCATAAAACACCAACAAGAGCTGCACTCTCTCGGGATCACTTCGCTCACGGAACCAGGTCTTGGACCCGGCGGCCGCACCTTGATGGCCGCAAGCTGTGGCACGCAGTCGTTGGAGATTCTTGCAGATTTGGCTCACGAGGGGCTGCTTAGTTTGCGATTGAACTGCCTGCTACTTTTTTCGGGCACTGGTGGTGAATCACTGGAAGCAGTGCGAACCGGACTGGCAGGAGATCTTCCAACCATTGCGAAAGGGATAGATCCACTTCGCTTACGCATCGCGGGGGTAAAAGTATTCGCCGATGGTATCCCGCGTTCGGGAACTTCGTGGTTCCACGACGAATACCAACTCCCATGCGGACATGGGCATGGAGCCCTCGTGCTCCGGGGGAACAGTGACGCGGAAAAAGTCGCAGAATTTCGACAAATCATTTCCGAGATCGAGGCGGCTGGTTTGCAAGCCGGGGTGCATGTGACCGGGGACGCCGCCACCGAAGCTCTGATCGAAGCGGTGGAACAGCTCGATGTCGAAGCCGGGCCGCGGGGAAATCGCCACTACATCATCCACGGCGCCTTCCGGGATCCTGAGCTATTGGACCGGGTGCAACGAGCCGGCATGGGATACAGCACCAACCCAAAAATCCGTGCCGAAGCGGGCACGCTCATACGTCGGCTACTAGGGCCAGATCGATTCACCATGCAGCAGCCACTGGCCACGGCAGCACTGCGGGGAGTAGCGGCCTCGTTGGCCTCCGATGCGCCGGTCACCAATCCGGACTGGCGCAACAGCATCATCTCGGCGGTTACCCGCGATACCAGTGCGGGACCGGGCGCGGACGATAGTGAACGAATCAGTCTGGCACAGGCATTGGCCATGATGACCCAGACACCAGCCTGGCAGGACCACGCGGAGCAAGACAAAGGAAGCATCAAAGTGGGTCAGGTCGCCGATTTTTGTATCCTGCGCGACCCGCTTTCGACGGACATCCAGCAACTTGCGCAGAACCCTACAACCCACACCATAGTCAACGGCGACGTGGTGTACCGACTTAACTCGCTCAATTGAGAAAGACATCGAAGGTACCAAAATGCAAAAACGAGCTCTAGCAGCAGCTACGACCCTCACCCTGGCCCTGTCTCTGACGGCGTGCTCCGCAGGGAGCGGCACCGCCGACGGAGAAGATGGGGGGATGGAGAAGTTCACCGTCGGTGTCATCGGGATAGGCTCGGACGCCGCTATCCAGACGGCCATCGACAAGGGATACTTTGCCGAGGAGGGCTTGGACGTGGAGACAACGGTTGTCGCGAATCCGCCTGCTGGAATAGCCGCGGCTCAATCCGGTCAGCTCGACGTTGCCTACACCCCGTCGATCCCGCTCATAAACGCACTTTCGCAGAATATAGAACTAAACGTCATTGCGGCAGCGGACGGCTACGCAACAGAGGCCTTGGAAGGCAAGGACCCGGGAAAATCCGATGATACGGGGTTGTTCATACGGCCGGATAGCGGCATTGCCCGCGCGCGCGATTTAGCGGGCAAAAGGATTGCAGTGCCCGCCCGCAAGGCACAGCTTGAGGTCACCGTGGCCAACATGGTGTTGAAGGACGGGGGAGACCCCGCGAGCATCAATTGGATGGTGCTGGATCCTGCCAGCTCACTGCAGTCGTTGCAGCAAGAACGCGTCGATGCGGCCGGTTTAGTGGCACCTTTCACCACTAACGCACAAGCTGAGGGAATGAAGCTGCTCGGAAGCCCTGGAATCGAGTTTTTTGAGGCCGGGGCCGTAGGGCTATGGGTGGCTGGGGCCAAGCAGATAGCCGAAGAACCCGAAAGCGTTGCCGGCTTCCAACGCGCTATCTATAGGGCAAACGCCTACGCCAACGAACACCTGGATGAGATGGACGAACTGGCTTCAGAAATTACCAGCCTCGATTTGGAAACTATCAAAAACGGCGCCGATCCGTACTGGCCGAGCAGCGTTGAACTCAAGGACTTGCAGCGTGTCGACTCCAACCTGGTCAACCTTGGGTACCTGAGCCAGGAGGTGGGGCTTGATGAAACGCTCATCCACGGTGCCCAGTAGACGAGACGGGCAGACGCTCTCGCAAAAGCCCGGCAACCAGAATGAGGCTCGTGGAATCAACTACGAGTCGCCAGCAGCCAAGTTCGGCTTCGGGATCCTCGGTGCTGTTTTGCTACTCGGGCTGTGGCAGTTTGCCGCGATCCGCGGAACTTTCGGGAATGGGCTTCCAACGGTGTCCGCAACACTGATCGAGCTCTTCGCCCTGTTCGGTAATCCCGAATTCTGGACCGACACTTTCACCACTATCTGGCTCGCGGTCTTGGGCATGGTCA
Organism: Glutamicibacter sp. AOP12-B1-11; assembly: GCF_052379245.1. Lineage (NCBI taxonomy): Bacteria > Bacillati > Actinomycetota > Actinomycetes > Micrococcales > Micrococcaceae > Glutamicibacter > Glutamicibacter sp. AOP12-B1-11. The sequence continues at coordinate 90,568 of NZ_JBQSYL010000011.1, forward strand.
TCGCGGTGGTTGCCGGCGTGATGCTCGGCCTTCTGATCGGCACCATCGATTGGGTGCGATATGCAACTCTGGCTGTAACCGAATTCTTCAAGCCCATACCGCCGATCGTCGTGCTGCCGCTGTGCGTGATGATCTGGGGCCCAACAAATACCATGGCACTCGCCCTAGTGCTGCTCGGAACCGTCCTGTCAACCACTATTCAGGTAATTGCGGGAGTAAACGACACCGACCTGGTGGCGCTGAGTACTGCCCGTTCCTACGGGATGGGCCGTGTCGAACGCCTGCTGCGCGTCACCCTTCCATCAGCTTCGCCTTACATCGGTACGTCCGTACGCATCGGAGCCCCCGCGGCCCTGATCATAGTGGTGGTTGCAGGTTTGCTCGGCGGAGCGCCGGGCTTGGGAAGCGCGATTTATCGTTCCCAGTCTGCCGGGGATTTCCCGCAAACCTACGCGCTGGTTCTGGTGCTTGGTGTGTTGGGGCTCGTTGCCCAGAATCTTTCGAGCATGATCGAACGACGTGTGCTTCATTGGCACCCGGCCTTCCGGGAGGACATAAAGTGAAACGCCACCTATTCAACCTAGCCTTGGCCATCACGGCCCCCTTTGTGCTGATCCTCGCGTGGTTCAAGGCATCCAGCCAGTCGACCAATGCGTTTTTCCCGCCGTTGAGTGATATTTTGGTTCGTTTTGCCGACTTATGGATTTTTGAACACTTTGTTAGTGACATCATCCCGAGCATGCGTAACTTGATCATCGGCTTCGCCCTGGCTGCGGTGCTCGGTGTGGTCATCGGATTCATCCTTGCTACGGTGCCAGTTCTGCGCGTCTTGTTCGAGCCATCGTTGCACCTGCTACGTGGTATTCCGCCGGTGGCTCTGGTTCCGATCCTGATTACTCTGGTCGGTTTCACCGACCAGATGCGCATTTCATCAATCGTGATCGCTGCGGTCTTCCCGACTTTGATCGCGACCATGGATGGGATCAAGGCTGTAGATGCTTCGTTGAAAGACGTGTGCACCGTCTACCGGCTCGATCGCAAAGACCGGTTGCTGTCGGTGTATCTGCCCTCGGCCAGTCCACAGATTGCCGCAGGCATGCAAGTTAGCTTATTAGTGGCATTCATTGTGATGATCGCTTCCGAAATGATGGGCACCGCACAGGGCATCGGCGCGATGACCCTGCTTGCGCAACAGACCTTCATGGCTGCTGACATGTGGGCCGGGATACTCTTACTCGGCCTTATCGGCTTTCTGAGCAACGTCCTTTTCGACCTCGTCAAAAACCGGGCACTGTCCTGGTACATCGGATCCAAGAAAATGGAGAAGGTATCGTGAACTCCACCATCCCCACCACTACACAGCCCAAAGCAGGGTCCACACCTGTCGCGCGACTAGAAGTTCAAGGCCTTGCCAAAACATACGGACACGGACCGAAATCCGTTGAGGTCATCAAAGACCTGACGTTTTCGATACATGCTGGCGAAGTGGTGTGCATTGTTGGGCCTTCGGGCGTCGGCAAAACCACCCTGCTCAAGTGCTTGGCAGGACTTCAGCCTTCAAGCGGCGGGACCATGAAGATCGATGGACACCAAGTCTCCGGCCCACCGGCCGAGATGGCGTTGGTGTTCCAGGACTACTCGCGGTCGCTGATGCCGTGGCTGACAGTTGAGAAAAACCTGCTCCTGCCGCTGCGCCATTTGCATCTCCCAGCGGCCGAGGTTCGCACTCGGATCGAGGAAGCGCTGAATGAAGTAGGACTGTCCCACGCAGCGAAACGTTATCCATGGCAGCTCTCGGGCGGGATGCAGCAACGTGTGGCGATCGCTCGGGCATTGGCCTACCGCCCGGAGATCCTGATCATGGATGAGCCATTCGCGTCGGTGGATGCGCAGACCCGATTCGATTTGGAGGACTTATGCCTGAAGATCCGCGATGAGCTAGGAATGACGATCTTGCTCGTCACGCACGATATCGACGAAGCTGTCTATTTGTCGGATCGAATTGTTGCCATCGGCAACAAGCCGGCCCAAGTCCTCGAAGTCTTGCCCGTCGATCTTCCCCAGCCGCGCAATCAGATCACCAGCCGTGCATTACCGGAATTCTCCGGTCTGCGCACGAAGGTCCTGTCATTGATTCGGCAGTCCGAATCATGAGCGGACCAGAGGTGACGCGCCCAAACATTCTAGTTTTCATTGCTGACCAACTACGTGCAGACCATTTGGGAGCATATGGAAATGATGAAGTGCGTACCCCAAACCTCGATCGGTTAGCAGAACGGTCCACCGTGTACGAGAACGCACATGTGGCGAATCCGACCTGCATGCCCAACCGGGCCAGCCTGCTGACAGGACGCTGGCCGAGCGCGCACGGCACGCAGTACAACGGTATTCCCGTTGATCCCGAGGCTTCGACGTTTGTTCGCCAACTGGCCAGTTGTGGATACCGAACCTCGGCGGTAGGAAAATTACACCACCAGAACATGGGATGGGACTTTGAGCCAGAACAGCTTGAACAGATCAGGGCCAGTGCTCCGGGGCTGATGGACCCGCGATTGCCCGATGCATTTAACCGACTCCGAGAACCAGGCTGGGATCAGTGTGAAAACCGGGAACGTCATGCTGCTTCGTTCATTCCGATGCCCGAAGACTATTACGGTTATCAGAATGTAGACCTTGTCATTGGGCATGGCGATGCTCCGGGCGGACATTGGGCTCACTGGGCCCGCGAACAGGGCATAGATCCCGAGTTGCTGGGCGGCTCAAAAGCCGGTACCAATGTGCTTGATAGCTGGGAACAAGTTTATACGTCATCGATTCCTGCCTCTGCACACCCGACTAGGTATATCGGGGTGAAGGCCAGCGAGCAGGTGCGCAAAGCAGCTGGCGAAGACGATCCTTTTTTCATGTTCGTTTCTTTTCCCGACCCGCATCATCCCTTTGCCCCGCCGCGTGAATACTCGCGTCGGTACGACCCCGACAGTTTGTCGCTTCCGGTTGGATTCGGCCAAGACCATTCGCGTTCTCCAGAGCACATTCGGAAGATGATCGCTCAACGCGGGCAACCCAACGGAGATCCAACCATGACGTTTTCGGTGACGGAGACGCAATATCGGATGGCAGCCGCCGCTCAGTATGGCCTGATCGAGTTTATGGACGAGCAAATTGGCGAAGTACTTCAGACTCTGGAAGAAACTGGGCAGGCAGATAACACCATTGTGGTATTTACTTCCGACCACGGTGACCTCTTCGGTGATCATGGATTGATGCTCAAGCACTTCGTCCATTACCGAGCCGTCACGAGGGTCCCGCTGTTGATTCACATGCCCGGGCAGAAGGTCGCAGAGCACAGGGCCGATTTGATTTCCAGCGCCGATCTGGCCCCGACATTTATGGATCTGGCACAGGTTCCAGCATTCCGAGGAATCCAGGGGCGGAGCCTGTCAGAAAACGGTGAGCTACGTGTCGGCGACGGTGCACGCGCTTTGCTGATCGAAGAGGACCAGCCGTTTTCACTGGAGGGACTGCCAGCGCCGGTTCGCATGCGCTCGGTCATCACCCCCGAAGGGAGGCTGACTAAGTATTTCGGTACCGATACCTACGAACTCTATGATCATCGGAACGATTATGACGAGATGGAAAACCTAGCCGGTTTGCAACAGGCTCAGGGCCTCAAGCATCGACTTGAAATGGCATTGAATGAAGAATTGGTGAATCTATCATCTGCCCAAGTCAGGCCCGTGGCGTCGGCTTAGTTTGGAACTTATGAGCAGGCGGGAGCGTTGTCGTTTCAATCGGTGCTCCCGCCTGCTGATAAGACCGAATGCGACGAACGGGGGTTGTGCCACGTTCAGCGGTTCCCGTATGGTGGAAATTGTAGGTCTAAAGAAAGTACTGACCAACCATCATCCGGCACACCGCGACGGAGCGTTTCGCCTTACCTGGCAACGACGCCGCGGGAATTGTGTAGATGGAAGCCTGATGTCCACCTTAAATGCGTTGGTTCGGGTTCCTTTGCGGTCGGATGAATGGTCATGCGCGTTCCTACGCTATGCCACAAGTTTCGTGGGTACGGCGTTTTCGTCATTCAGAACTTTCTTGAAAGTAGAGTATTTCAATGTCTATTGAAGCCAGCAAAGACCTAAAGACCATCACCGACGAGGAGATCTTCAACGCCCATCTTGGCGGCAAGCTCACCGTCCAGTCGAAGATGCCACTGAATTCCAAGCGCGATCTTTCCATTGCCTATACCCCGGGCGTAGCCAAGGTTTCCCAGGCGATCGCCGATGACCCAGCCATGCACGCCACCCATACCTGGGCCTCACGCATGGTCGCCGTCGTTTCGGACGGCACCGCTGTCCTCGGCCTCGGCGACATCGGTGCCGCCGCATCGCTTCCGGTGATGGAAGGCAAGAGCGCATTGTTCAAGGAATTCGGCGGCTTGGATTCGATCCCGCTGGTGCTGAACACCACCGACGTAGATGAAATCGTCGAAACCGTGATCCGCCTTCGCCCAAGCTTCGGCGCGGTCAACCTCGAAGACATTTCGGCGCCGCGCTGCTTCGAAATTGAAAAGCGTCTGATCGAAGCCCTGGATTGCCCGGTCATGCACGATGACCAGCACGGCACCGCTGTGGTGGTGCTGGCGGCCCTGATCGGTGCTGCTCGCCAGACCAAGCGCGAAATCAGCTCGCTGAAGGTTGTAGTTTCGGGTGCCGGGTCGGCCGGTGTCGCGGTCACCAACCTGCTGCTGCAGGCAGGCGTTGATGATGTGATTGTGCTCGATTCGCGCGGCACCATCCACCGCGACCGCGATGACCTGAACTCGGTCAAGGCGGAACTGGCGGCACGCACCAACCGTGAAGACGTCATGGGCGGCCTCGCCGAGGCATTGGACGGAGCAGACGTCGTTGTCGGGCTGTCCTCCTCGCAGTTTGATGAGTCAGCGGTGGCCAAGATGAACGAGAACGCGATCATCTTCGCCCTGTCGAACCCCACTCCGGAGATCATGCCGGAGGTTGCCAAGCGCTACGCGGCCGTGGTGGCCACCGGACGCAGCGACTTCCCGAACCAGATCAACAATGTGCTGGCCTTCCCCGGGATCTTCCGTGGTGCCTTGGATTCGGGCGCCAAGAAGATCACCGAGGCGATGAAGGTGGCCGCGGCACACGCGATCGCCGATCTGGTCGGCGAGGACCTCGCCGCGGATTACATCGTTCCTTCGGCGATCGACGACCGTGTGATGCCGGCCGTTGCCGCCGCGGTGGCCGCGGAAGCTAAGAACGCGAAGTAGGTTTCTTGCGCAACGCAGCGCACCTGCTCAGACCGATACGGCGAGAGCAGGTGCGCTGCGTCGTTTAAGGCTGGCTAACGCTGGACGGACGGCGGTGACTTTTGAGGTCCGCATGCTGAGAATCCAATATCTGCCGAACTTCTGTTTAAACCACTGCTGGCCCGGTTTGCCGAGAGACAAAACCGGGCCAGCAGTGGCGATTATTTACTTGTTCACACCGTACAGATTCTCGATGATCTGCTCGGTTTTGTTGCCGTGCTCATCTTCGATGTTGATCCGCAGGGACACGAAACCATCGTCAGCCAGCGAGTTATCCACCAGGATTTGCCACTGGCCGTCGTGGTTCACCACCTTGGCTTCGGTCCATTCGTAATCGCCAACGGCGCCTTCATCGATCTGTTGGTGCCGGTCATAGTTGACCGCAGCGGACATTTCGGAGATTCCGCCTGGGTCGTAGCCGTTCTGGCCCAGCAGATCCACTGAGACCGGGAAATCCGCCTGCGGCGTTGCGCGGTTGAAACCGTCAACTTCGGCATCGATTATTGGCAACGCGATGGGTAGCGGCACAATTTCGTTGGTGTCCGGCGTTTGCGAATCGAAGGTGAAGGTGGTTTGGGTATGAAAGCCCAGATCCCAGTACCCGCTCCGGCGAAGCCGTGCTTGGTCAACAACAGCCTTGAGCGTTGATTTGCCGGCGCCGACCTCGACTGCGCCCGAAGCCACGGGGAAGGTGCTCAGTAATTTGTCATCTTCGTAGATGGAGAGCTTTCCGATATCGGCCAAGCCGCCAAGTCCGGTGCGTCCGGCTTCGCTGTCTTTCCATTGCGGGAAGCTGAAGCCCACCAGATTGCCCTGGCGTTCTGCGACGCGGCTAGGTGCTCCGTTTTCTGTAACGGCCATTGCGGTGTTGGTCGGCAGCTTGAACCAGTCGACCTCTGATTTCGATCCTGCCGTGTAAGTGCGTACCGGGTCGAACCAGATCTCCGGGAACTGATTGTAGGGACCTGATTGAGCTAGTTGCTGCCACTGCAGATCTGCGGTGTAGAAAGCCGTGCGGTCTATTGGAGTTGAAACGTCGGAACCCGAGGAAGCGTAGAACGGATTGGCTCCGGCTTCGAACGGGATGATACGTGCCCAATCTTCGGCGTTCCAGGCCTGCTCGCCCTGGGCGTACCAGGATTCTTCGACCTTTCCGAGTGATGAATCGGGAATCTGGTGATGCTGGTTCTTCGAAACCCTGTTCTCTTCGGTGAACGCCAGGTTGTAGAGGTAAGGGCTTTTCTCTTCAGGTACTTCCGGTGCGTAGGCACGCAAGTACTTGCCAAAGCTGAACGTTCCATTTTTAACTTTGTCGGTGGGTGTGGCATAAAGGTCGGTGATCGAGGTGGCGACGACCGAACTGGCGACACGCCAGTAGTCATCCCAGGATCGGTCCACACCGAGGGAGCCCGACCGGATGGCCGTTGGCCGGTCGCCGTCCAAGGTGACCGGGGTGGCTTCGCGGGCGTCGAGAACAACGGTTGTATCTTCGGTGAAGTTCATCTGCGGCTGACCGACATAAGCGTAGGAATTATTGCCTTCGCCATCGATGGTGCTGATGTACGAGGTCAGGAGATACTCTCCGGTGCGTAGTCGCAATTCCAGATCTTCACCGCTGAAGTACTCGGCCGTGCGCGCTGGCTGGTGCATGTCGGTCAGGTCGAGGAAGCCCCGTGTGGCTGGGTCGCCATTGCGGTCAATGCTCTTGATGGTCACGTTGACGGTCTCTGGCTCTAGCCAGAACCCGACCGCGGTCACCGCACGGGCATTCTCGGAGCCTGCTTGGGTAGCGACAATGCGGGCACCGATTTCGCCGTATGCGTCCTCGCGCAAGTTGTTTGCCTTGCCGCTGGCCGTTACATCTACGGTAGCAGTGCCGTTGGCCGGTACCGTGAGGGTCCTGTCGCTGAGCTTGATGAGGCTTGCCGGAACGGATTTGCCATCGGCTCCGGTGAGATCCTGAAGCTTCAGCGTCAATTCGATCGGCTTGTCCGAGCTGTTCGTGTAGGTCACCGGCCGAGTTGAGCTCTGGCTCTTATCGTGCGGCCAGGGGAAATCGCCAAGTTCGATGCTGACATCGCTGGTCAGTGGGGTGTCGATTGCCGCTGGAGTCCAAAGTTCACCACTGCCTTGGGCATAGTCATTGCCGACGGCCTCTTGCTTGGCGGAGGAGACCAAAGCGGCTTTGAGCTGCTGTGCCGTGTAGTCGGGATGCGCTTGGCGTACCAGTGCGGCGGCGCCGGCTACATGGGGACTGGCCATGGATGTGCCGGACATTTGGGTGTACCGATTGCCGTCGGTGCTTCCTGCTTGGGCACCGGCAATGTCCACGCCCGGTGCCGCCAGATCTGGCTTCACCCGGTGTCCGCCCAAAGTCGCACCTCGGCTAGAGAATGCTGCGGGCTCTCCCTGATCGTTCACTGCTCCGACGGTGAGTACCCCTTCGGCACAGCCTGGGGCGCTGACAGTTTCACGGGCGCCCGCGTTTCCTGCGGCCACAACGAAGAGGGTTTTGCTCTGCTTGGACAACTCTTCGCTGGCCAGCGACATCGGATCGGTGCAATCGGTGGGCACATCGGAGCCCAGGCTCATGTTGACCACGTCGGCTTTTTGGTCAACAGCCCATTCCATGCCGGCGATAATCCAGGAAGACTGTCCGCCGCCGTAGCCCAGAACCTTGCCAATGAGTAGGTCCGCTTCGGGAGCCATGCCAACTTTGGAGGCATCGGCGGCTCCTGAACCACTCACTGTGGAGGCCACATGGGTTCCGTGGCCCTGGTTGTCATCGGTGCCTTCACCGGTGAAATCCTTGGCACCTGCCACTTGGCCGACTAGGTCCGGATGGTCTTTGTCGTAGCCGGTATCGAGAATGGCCACAGTGGTGCCTTCTCCGTCAAAGCCCAAGTCCCAGGCTTGCGGTGCACCGGTTTGCTCGACGCCGGTAGCGGGATCTAGGGCAACCGTGTTTGGGGAAACCCGGGCATCCAGCCATATCTTCTTGACGGTGCTGGCTGCCCGAGCCTTGGAATTGAGCAGCTGGTCATAGCTTTTAGCGGATGTTGCTTTGTCCATGGTCAGTGCCGTGGCATCTATGGATTCCAGGGAAGTATGTACGTTGAGACCGGTAGCCCGGGTGTAGGAGGAGGATTTCCCCTGCATGATGAGTGGCAGGGTTGTGGATTCTGCGTCGGCGTAGCCTTGGGCGATCAGCCCAGTGACGTTGAACAGTTCGGGGTCAAGCACTCCATCTGCAATCAAGTCCTGCGCGTCGGCGGGAATTACATACAGATCTTCATTGAGAATGCGCGTGAAGTAATCCCTGCCGGTAGGCAAGATGGCCGAGGGGCTTCCGTCTGCGGAGATGGTGACCTGTATGGTATCGCCGTTGATGAGCGTAACCGCTTGTGGCCGTTCGCCCTTGTGCTGGCCGACAATGGTGTTACCCGGACCTTGCGGCGAGGCCGTAGCCAAGGGTGTGGAAAATGCGAGCAGGCTGGCGCCAACTGCAAGTGCGACGGCACTTGCGGGTAATCGTTTATAGCGGGGCATGACGACCTTTCGGAGACCAAATGGGAGTAGCTATTGACATAAATGTGTCAAACGTCGATAAGATGCGCAATGACGGATAAGTGCCATGTCTACTTTCTGTCACCACGGTTCATCCGAGAGTCTGTCGTAAAGGTGCAATGATGCTAAGTGTGTTAGGACTTAATGAACTGCAGGAGCGTGCCTATCGGCAGCTCGTGGAATTGCCCTCCGCCGCGGCTGAGAACCTCGCGAAAATACTCGAAGCGGACCTTGGTGATGTGCGCCTGACATTGGACTCCTTGGAAACTCTCGGGCTCGTCGCACGTTCGATTGCGACGCTGGATCACTTCATCGCCTCGCCTCCGGAATTAGCGCTTGGCTCACTCATCGTGGAACAGCAGCAAGACCTGCGAAGGGCCGAACTCGAACTTCATGCCTTGAACGGTTTGTTCCAGAGGGCTGCGACTGGCCGGGCCGGGCTGGATGTCATTGACATAGTTCGCGGGCCACAGGCCGTAGCCCAGCATTTCGCCCAGCTGCAGCGCGGGGCCAAGCAAACCGTGTGGGCCATGGTGAAACCGGACGTCACGGTGGTGGAATCCGAAGACAACACCGACGAGGGCGCGGCCTTGGAGCGCGGTGTTAAATACAAAGTGATTGTTGAATCCCAAGCCTTCAACAAACCCGGCTTTGCCAATCAAGTTGCCATGACCGCAGCGACGGGTGAGGAAATCCGCGCAACCGACTCTCTTCCGTTGCGAATGCTCATCGCAGATCGAGAATTGGCTCTGCTCCCGCTGAATTCGGAATCAGCGGCAAACAGCGAAATTGGTGCATTGCTGATCCGTCCCAGCGGACTATTGGATGCAATGTGTGCCCTCTTTGAATTGAGCTGGAAGCAGGCGCAGCCAACCTACTTGCCGGCCAATGATTTGGGAACGGCGGAGTCGCTCGACGAGATAGACCGTCACCTTCTTGTTTTGCTGCGCGCGGGAATTACCGACAAGGCGATGGCCGGGCAGCTATCGGTGAGCTTGCGAACCATTCAGCGCCGGCTTCAGCTGTTGATGAATCGTGCTGAGGTCAGTACCCGGTTTCAATTGGGTGTGGCTGCCGCGCAACGTGGATGGATCGAATAGTTCCATGCCCATGCCCATGCCCATGCATACGCTATCTAAAATGAGAATGTAACCATTAGCCAAGTTCACAAACGATGTCCGGCGAGGCAACGAAAAACCCGTCCTTGAGTAGTGGCAGTTCCACTCAGCCTATGTGTGGACGAAGACTAAGAACTCTATTGCGCAACCGCAGTGAATGACTGAGGCGTCGACTCACAACTTCCTCGACTGTTCAGAAACGCTGAGGCAACGAGGTGTATTCACATTGAACCAACTGTTGTGGCAGTAGCGCTGGTACTTGCCGTTGCAAGGACGGGCGGCACCTTGTTGCGAAATCGCCTTCGAGTGGCGCCATGAAAATTGGCATCTATCTGCCCCAAATACGGCCGCGAATCGGACTCAAGCGGAGCCGGGCTGGGGCGTATCGAATACAAACGCGGCGGCATCATGGCTAAGGCGGCAGAGGGATGCATGACGTAGCTCTGACCTGTGTCAGTACGAGCTGGCGCCTCCAGGATTTGCTGTATTCGATGACCAGGCAGCGGATGAATTTAACTTTGGTTCGGGGTTTCAGGGCGTGCTGGCACATAGCTGGGTAAATCGGGATATATCCACATCGAAGCCAATTCGCACGGTGGCAGGTAAACCGGTGTTTCTGCGCCGGCGTGCTATTCGGCCATCAGTTCTTATGCCGTGCCCGGATATTCGGAGCTGCAACTCAACACGTTGCGCTGCCCTGCTAGTCCTTCGGCTCATAGAAATTGAGCGTTCGTCGGCGGCTGCCAGATGGATCTCCACATCGTTGAGTGTAACTGTGCGATCGACCAGTTTTCTGGCATGGTGGCAAAACGCGACTCGGCTAAATCTTCGCAAGCCCGTCGGCCACCGCTGAAACTCGAAGGGCCGGCCAGGCGCAAAACGATGTAGGATTTCCTGCCCGGTGATACTTCGCTGGACAATGGACTTTGAACACAGGGCTGGATATTGGGTTGAACCCTTAGGATAGAGCCAAAGAGCACCGGAAGTAGGGAATGGATTGACCGACAAGGACTTTGAGCCCGAATCCGTCCGCGCCATCGAGCGCATCAGGAACGAGATCATTGACGGTGTGCGCCCACCGGGCAGCCGGCTGGTCGAACGCGAACTGGCCGACGAGCTGGGGGTTAGCCGGCTTCCCATCCGCGACGCCTTACGTGCACTGGTCTCCGAAGGTCTGGTTACTCCTCGGCCGAGGAGCTGGGCCACTGTCCGGGAGTTCACCGCACCGGACATTGCTGACCTATTGGAAGTGCGCAGCGCCCTGGAGACTGTGACGTTCTCCCTTGCGGCCCAGCGGCATACCCGCCACGGGTTGGCTGAATTGCGCGAGGTGCTTGACGAGGAGCTCGTCGCGGCCAGGGCGAAAGACTATATCACTGCTCGCCGCGCCGGGGCACGCTTCCACGAGGTGGTGATCCAACTGGCCGGCAACGATTTGCTCAGCGAGGTGCAGGGGTCGCTCGCCTCGCGGATGCGCTGGCTGTTGGCCCAGCATGACGAACTTGAAGTGATGGCCGAGGAGCACGAGCAACTCTATGAAGCCATCGCTGGGCGCGATATTGTCCGCCTGCAGCAGTTGGTTCAACAGCACCTGTCCACCAGCCGTGGCAGCGTCACCGAGAAACAAGCCCGTGAAGATTCCTCAACCGCCAGGGAGAGCCAGTAGCGGTCCGCTGGCAGAAGCGGCTGCGGATAGCTATCACTTGGACGAGCGGCGTCAAGTCCTTGGTCTGACCTCGTTTGATGATTTCAGGACTTCTGCGGCGTGGGAAGGGCGGTTTCCTGCGAGTTTCGAGAAATTTCCACCCGGCGCAGGCATCCTGCAGGGATGCGGGTGATCCCGTCGAAGCAAACGATCTGTTGCTGATGAACCAGGCAACACCGGGCGTGGCCGACACGGAATTTGCGCGCGTCTACGCATGATGAAAGCTTTTCGGGCGTCGCTCCTGCGGCGACCACATGCTGGCGTAGGCGTAGCGTGAGTGGCGCGGTTGCGGAATCAACTGGCATCCGTAGGACAGCGGTTCCGCGTCCAGATCGAAAAATGGACATTATTTGGTATACGCATACCCATTGGTAATATCGAACACCCACTTAAAGACACTGATTTTGCATGTCTAAGTCTGTTTTTTGGGATACCAAATGAGCTAAGGTGAGTTTAAATAAACCCCTTCGCTCTGAAAGTAGTCCCTGATGACCCTCATGCTTAGTGCCTCAGTGCTTCACGAAGTGCTTGATATGCCTTCCACTGTCGAAGCCGTAGACCAGATTTTCTGCGATATTGCTCTTGGAACTGCCACCCAGCCAGCCCCATCCGCCATGGGGGTCCCTGGGGTGGATTCCAGCTTCATCGTCATGCCCTCGGTGGCAGCCACGCCGTCACTGGCATCGGTCAAGCTACTAGCCGATATTCCCTCTAACGCCGAGCGGGGCCTTCCCTCGCAGCGGTCGTTGATTATGCTGGCGGATCATGTGACCGGCTCTCCGTTGGCCATTCTCGACGGCCGGGTGCCCACTCGGATTCGTACCGCCGCGGCTACCGCGGTCGCCACGCGGCACCTTGCGCGTGCGGGCTCGAAGGTCCTTGGGCTAGTGGGCGCCGGAAACCTTGCCGTGGAACACGTCGTTGCGCTGCGCTGCGTAATGGACGTTGAAAAGATCGTTGTGTGGTCCCGTACGGCCCAGCGCATAGCGGAATTCACCTCTGCTGTGGCCGGGTATGGCCTCCAAGTCGAAGCGGCCGCAAGTCCTGAAGAGGTCATCGGGCTCAGCGATGTTGTGTGCACCTTGACTCCGTCGGTGCAGCCAATTATCGCGGGTCGGTGGTTCCGCTCGGGGCAGCACATAAATGCCGTGGGAGCACGTCCGCGTCCCAGCGAGCGCGAAATTGATGCCGAGGGCATGGCCCGTGCGCGCGTTTTTGTGGATCATTGGGGTACCGCTGAGGCTAAATCCGGCAACTATCTCCTGGCGTTGGCCGAGGGCGCCATCACCAATGAAAGCGCGGCGGGGGAGCTCGGTGCGGTAGTAGCTGGGCAGATTGCCGGACGCCGCGACGATCAAGAGATTACGCTGTTCAACTCGGTGGGGATTGGCGCACTCGATCTTGCTGTCGGGAAACTGGCATATGAGCGTGCTCTGGAGCAGGGCCTGGGCCAGCACGTCGATCTGAGCAAATAGTGCGACTATCGCGGCTATTGAGGATCCTTGAAGACCACTTCCTACTGTTGTGGTATCCCATCGTTGTCGATCCTGCGGGAATTCCGAGTTCTGGAAATTCCATTGCAAACAACTGATGCTTCACGCGTTGCGGCGAATCACTGGCCTCTCTAGCCCATAAGATTCGTGAAATTTATCCACGGTTTTGCGCCAGTTGAATTTTGCGACTTCTGCCGTATTTGTGTGCAGATATCGAAATCCAGATGCTGAACTCCCGACTATTGTCTATTTTGGTATTCCAAATTTCCCTTTTTTGGTATACGGTTTTCTTGTTACCTAGATCACTCAATCGCAAAGGGGGTTGGCCATGACCACAACGGTTCCGAAGCCAGCGGCAGCCAAATCGGTACCCACCGGCCGTTCGCTGATTGCCACCGCCTGGATGCGCATCCGCAGAAGCCGGATTGCTATGGCAAGCTTGGTCGTCGTGATCGCTATGATCCTGTTCGCGGTCCTGGCACCGGTGCTCGTAGCCATAGAAGGCCAAGATCCCCACACCACCAACACGTCACCGGAGGTCCTCGACGGCTTTTATAACCCGGGGCTTCCGCTGCCGCAGTACATGTATCCCAGCGCAGAGCACTGGCTCGGTGTCGAACCAGGTCTCGGACGGGACCTGTTCGCCCGCCTGGCCTATGGGGCACAGGTCTCGCTGGTCATCGCATTGCTCTCCACCTTAGTTTCGGTGGTGCTGGGCACCGTTCTCGGGGCGACCGCCGGGTACTTCGGTGGCAAAGTCGATATGATCATTAGCCGGATCATGGACTTGTTTCTCGCCTTCCCTCATCTTCTACTGGTGCTGTCCATCGCACCGATCATGCAATCCCGGCTGGCGGGCACCGATCTGGGCAGCGGATCATTCGTGCCGATTGCCTCGCTGGTGATAGTCCTTGGCTTCTTCGGCTGGGCCTACTTGGCCCGCGTGGTCCGAGGCCAGGTGCTAATGATCCGAGAGCAGGAATACATCGAAGCTGCCAAATCCTATGGCACCAAGAACAAGTCGATGATCCTCAAACAAATCGTCCCGAACGTCACCGGCGTCGTGCTGGTCTATGCCACCATGATGATCCCCACCAACATCACCGCCGAAGCGGCGCTCTCGTTCCTCGGCGTAGGCGTTAAAGACCCCACTCCGTCGTGGGGGCAGATGCTCAACGCGGCACAGGCTGGCAACTGGTATCTGTCGGACCCATGGTTCCTGGCGGTACCCAGCATTGCCCTGATCATCACGGTTCTGGCCTTCAATATTCTGGGCGACGCACTGCGCGATGCGCTGGACCCCAAGTCCTCGCGCTAATTCCCAATAACCACCATCACCACTCGCTCCCAAAGATCCTGAGGAGGAATCTAATGCTTTCGCGAGCTACCAAACTATTATCCGCCGCGGTGGTCATATCCCTGGCTTTGACCGGGTGCGCCGGCGGGGCCAAGGGGCAGCAAGGATCCGAAGGGGCGCCATCGGACCCCTACGCGCCGGTAGTTGTTCAGCCGGACTTCGCCGAAAAGGGCGGCAACATCAACGTTCTGATGTCCTCAGACTTCGCGACGCTGGACCCGGGGAACTCGAACTACGTGCAGACCGCCAATGTGGGGCAGCTGTATTACCGGACCCTGACTATGGCGAAGGAAACCGCAGGCCAACCTCCGGAAATTGTTGCGGATCTGGCCACGGATACTGGAACGGTATCCGAGGATGGGCTGACTTGGACCTACACCCTCCAAGAAGGACTAAAGTTCGAGGACGGTTCGCCTATTACAGCAGAAGACATCAAGTACGGCGTCGAACGCACTTACGCCCGCGACGTGTACACGCAGGCACCGCAGGAACTGAACTCGGCGCTGACCGACGAAGGCTACAAGGGGCCGTACTCCGATGGGGATCTCGAAGCCATTGAAACCCCGGATGACCGAACCATTATTTTCCACCTGAAACAGCCGTTCGCGGAGTTCCCGGCCTTGGTCTCGCGTTCCAACACCGCTCCGGTGCCGGAGGAAAAGGACACCAAGCAGGACTACACCAACCATCCAGTATCCTCCGGACCCTACAAGATCAAGAACTATGACCGTGGCCGCGAGTTGATTCTGGTGCGCAACGAAAACTGGGACCCGGCCACCGACCAGCATCGCTCGGCCCTACCCGACAGCTTCAGCTTCAGCCTGTCCAGCTCGCAGTCCACTATCTCGCAGAAACTCATTTCAGATGCCGACCCGAACGCCATCACCCTGGATTCTAATGGGGCCATGCAAGCCTCGGATGCCGCAAGCCTGAACGACCCGAAGGTCGCAGAACGCACGGCCGGCGGTTTCCTGGGGTGCATCGACGTACTGGGTCTGAATACCGAAACCGTTGAGGACCCGCAAGTTCGCAAGGCCATCGCTCTAGCCATGGACCGTGCAGCGATCCAAGTCCAGTATGGCGGCGCGCGTTTCGGCGAACTGGTAACCAGCCAATTGACCGACCAGATGGTTGGAGTCACCGAGCAGCGCACGGACTTGTCGGCCGATGGCACCCCGAAGCTTCAGGAAGCCAAGGCCCTCTTGGAGGGCAAGGAATTTCCGAAGAAGCTGGTCTATGGATATGCAAACTCCGTTGAGCGCTATAAGAACATCGGCACCGTGCTGCAACAGAACCTGAAGGAAATTGGAATCGCTCTGGAGCTGCGTCCAATCCCAGCCGCCAACTACTACTCCACCTTGGCCGGTGAGGGCATGCCGGATATCGCCCGTTCCGGCTGGTGCGGCGGGGCCGACTCGTCCTCGGCCCGGATGACCGTTGATCCGAATCTGGGCCCTTCGCTGGACGGCAAGACTTACGGCTTTAGCAATATTCCGCGATACTTCGATGAGGAATTGTCCAAGAAAATGCATGAACTGCGCGGCGCGAATGGCACTCCTGAGGAACTTGGGGCCAAATGGTCTGAGCTCTACAACGAAGTCATGGCCGACTACCCGCTGGTCCCTACCATTCACAGCTACACGAATTCGGTGGTCGGATCCAATATCCGAAATGCACAGGTTGGCTACTTCTTCGGTGCCATTGACCTGAACTCGGTCGGCGTCGCTCAGTAAGGAACACGCTCATGGTCAGTTTCCTCTTGCGCAGGCTCGGCGCGATGCTGCTGTTGCTGCTCACGGTCAGCTTCATCACCTTCACCCTCTTTCACTTCGGTCCGGCAGATCCCGCTTCGGCGGCCTGCGGGCAGCAGTGCACCCCCGAACGCGTTGAGCAGGCGCGGGTCGCGTTGGGCCTGGATAAACCGTTCTTCGTCCAGTATGTTGCCTTCCTCTCCGGTCTGGTTGGACCGCGTTTGCTCGGCGCCGCGGGGGCTGAACAATTCTGTGCCTGGCCTTGCTTGGGCAAGAGCTTCCAGACCAATGAGAATGTCACGGATATGATCGCCAACGCCTTGCCGTATACCCTCTCACTGGCGGTCGGGGCGGTACTGCTGTGGACCATTGTGGGTGTCGGGCTCGGGCTGTTCGCCGCCTTGCGCAAGGGCAGGCTGGCCGACCGGGTTATCGTCGGGGCGGCCTCCATTGGAGTTTCGCTACCCATCCCGGTTACCGGTTTGGTACTGCTGCTGGTATTCGTCGGAACTCTGGGCTGGCTACCGTTCACCACCAACCAAATCGTGGCACCGTGGGGCGAAGCCGGTTTCGGCGCCTGGGTGGCCAATTATTTTCTGGCCTGGGTTGCCTTGGCCGTCTTATTCTCGGCTCAGTATGTGCGCATCACCCGTAACAACATGATCGAAACCTTCGCCGAGGATTTCATGCGCACGGCGCGGGCCAAGGGGCTGTCGCGAAGGAGAATTGTCTTCAAGCACGGTGTGCGAGCCGGAATCACCCCGATCATCACGATGCTGGGCTTGGATCTCGGCTCGCTGCTGGGCGGAGCGGTGCTCACCGAACAGATCTTTTCGGTGCCCGGACTCGGATTCACCGCGGTGCACGCGGCCACCAGCGGAGATCTGCCGGTCACGATGGCAATTACCATGTTGGCGGCATTCTTCATCATCTTCTTCAATGTCATTGTGGACGTGTCCTACGCGTTTATCGATCCGAGAGTACGGGTGAATTAATTGGAACCGCTGCTGACGGTCAACGAGCTGACCGTAAAGTTTCCCACCGATGACGGAATGGTCGCCGCGCTCAACGGCATGGAACTAACTCTTGGCCGAGGTGAAACGGTGGGCCTGGTCGGGGAATCGGGCTCCGGCAAATCCGTGACCAGCCAGGCGATTATGGGACTGTTCAAGGAATCCAGCGCCCAGGTGGAGGGGCAAGTGCTGTTCGAAGGAACCGACCTGCTGCCGCTGGGCGAAGATGCCATGCGCGCCTATCGTGGAAAGAAAATGGGCATGATCTTCCAGGACCCGCTCTCTGCGATGCACCCTTTCTACAGCGTCGGCTCGCAGATTGCCGAGGCCTACCGGGTGCATAACAGGGTCTCCCGAAAGACCGCTCGCCAGGTGGCCATCGACATGCTCGGCCGGGTTGGAATCCCAGACCCCAAGCGTCGGGTGGATAGCTATCCGCACGAATTTTCCGGTGGTATGCGGCAACGAGCCATGATCGCGATGGCGTTGGTGTGTGAACCGGAGCTTTTGATTGCCGACGAACCGACAACGGCTCTTGACGTGACCGTCCAAGCCCAGATCCTGGACCTGATTTCAGAGCTGCAAGCGGAAACCAACTCGGCGGTAATCTTCGTGACCCATGATCTGGGCGTGGTGGCCCAGCTGTGCCAGCGTGTGGTGGTGATGTATGGCGGGCAATGCGTGGAAGAGGCAAATGTCCATGAAATCTTCCAGCGTCCCTCCCACCCGTACACTCGGGGGTTGATGGCCTCCATGCCGCATTTGTCCACCGAGGCCAACCGGCTCACCCCGATTCCGGGGGCGCCGCCAGCACTGTTGTCTCTGCCAACCGGGTGCATCTTCGCGGACCGTTGCGATTTTGCCAGCCTGGTTCCGGACGGGCGCTGCCAGAACCACCGCCCCGAACTGCGCAGTGACGGGTCGCATGCGGTGCGCTGTCATGGCCACGAATTGCACTTGCTGGACGATACGAGTCTGATCGGAGCCGGTTCATGACTACCCCTTTACTAGAAGTCAACAACCTCGCCAAGCATTTCCCGACCAAGGGTGTTCTTGGGCGGACCACCGGTGCGGTCAAGGCAGTGGATGGGGTGAGCTTCACCCTTGAACGCGGCACCACCCTGGGGCTCGTGGGGGAATCGGGGTGCGGTAAATCCACCACCGGCAAGGTGCTCATGCGACTGCTGGAACCCACCAGCGGCAGTTTCAGACTCGACGGGGAAGAAATCAGTGGCCTGCGCGGACGCCAACTCGATGGGTTCCGCCGCCGCGTGCAGATGGTCTTCCAGAATCCGGCTTCGTCTTTGAACCCGCGCCAGTCCATTGGAGCTGCGATCGCCGCCCCATTGGTGGAGCAACGAATCAGGGTTCCCGGGGGCATCAAGGCGAAGGTCGCAGACCTGATGAACCGGGTGGGCCTGCGCCCCGAGCACGCCAACCGCTTCCCCCATGAATTCTCCGGAGGCCAGCGCCAGCGCATCGGCATTGCTCGCGCCCTCGCCCTGGATCCAGACGTGGTGATATGCGACGAGCCGGTCTCCGCACTGGATGTCTCGGTGCAAGCCCAGGTGGTGAACTTGCTCAAGGATATCCAAGCCGACACCGGAGTTTCCTACATTTTCATCGCCCATGATCTGGCCGTGGTCAAGCACATGGCTGATGAGGTCGCGGTGATGTATCTGGGCAAGATCATGGAGCAGGCACCGGCCCGCGAGCTGTTCGCTGATCCGCGCCACCCCTACACCCGGGCGCTGCTTTCAGCCGTGCCAAGCGTGGATCTGGAGGCCAATCTGACCGGGCGCATTAGATTGCGCGGAGACTTGCCCTCGCCCAGCGATCCGCCCTCGGGGTGTGTATTCCGCACCCGCTGTCCGGCATACCTGCTGCTAGATGAGCCAGGACGCCAGCGCTGCGCTCGCGAAGTCCCCACAGGCCAGATGGCCTGCCATTTTCCCGAAGCGCAACTGGCTATGGCCCAGAGTGGCTGACGATACCCTGAAGCAAGTCATCTAAATTTTCACATTTCACCGAAGGAAACCTACGTCGTGCTTATCAGCAATGCCCGCCCCTGGGGCCGGCCCGCCAGTGACATCCTGGTCAAGGATGGAATAATCGCCGCAGTCACCGCGCATGACCCGAAGCGCCAGCTGGAGGCCGGGGACGTGGTTGGCGGCGGACGCATACTCATCCCTTCATTCTCCGACGTGCATGTGCACTTGGACTCAACCCGGATCGGGCTGCCGTTCCGTGAACACACGGGCCGGCCCGGAGTCTGGGGCATGATGAGCAATGACCGGGAGAACTGGAGAGACGCAGAAATCGGCATCACCGAACGGGTGGCCGGCACGCTGGAACGCATGATCGCTCGCGGCACCACGCGCGTGCGTTCCTATGCCCAGGTGGATGTGGACTGCAAGCTGGAAAAGTATGAGGCAGTGGCAGCCGCCAAGGAGAAATTCGCCAACGAGGCTGACGTGCAGATCATGGTTTTCCCGCAGGCAGGCATCTTGCTCGAAGCAGGTACCGAAAAGTACCTGGAGGAGGCGCTGAAACTTGGAGCCGACGTGATGGGCGGCATCGACCCGTGCGAACTGGATCGCGATCCGGTCCGCCATCTCGACGTGGTCTTCGGCCTGGCCGAAAAATACCATACCGAAATCGACATCCACCTGCACGAGCGCGGCACCCAGGGGGTGTTCTCCGCCGAATTGATTGCGGAGCGAACCCGGGCCCTGGGCATGCAGGGCAAGGTCACGATCTCCCACGCCTACGAACTGGGCAGCGTCGACGATGCCACCAGTCGCCGCCTGATCAACACCTTCGCCGAGCTAGATATCGCGATGACCTCCGTGGCGCCAAGCACCTCCAATCATCTCCCCTTGGTGCAGTTGACCGAGGCAGGCGTGCGCTTTGGTCTAGGCGAAGATGGACAGCGCGACTACTGGAGCCCCTATGGCAATTGCGACCTGCTGGATCGAACCTGGCAGCTGGCTTTCGTCAACGGGTATCGCCAAGATGAACTGATCGAGCATTGCCTCGCGGTGGCCACGGTCGGCGGCGCGTCCATCATGGATCATGACGTGCCTCGTCTGGCCTCTGTGGCAGACCGCCCGGGTGTTGCGGCAGGCGACCGTGCGGATCTCGTGCTGCTTGCGGGGGAGACCGTAGTTTCCACGGTGATGGACCGCAGCAATGACCGCACCGTCATCCACGACGGCCGAGTGGTGGCCGACGGACTGGAGGTCCTCGGCGTAGCGAACAGCTACTGAGCATTGGCTCTTCGCTTTGTCTCCGTCGACCGGCTCGCGAACTGGACCGGAAAGTTCACCTCGCCGGTTTTCGGCTACTTCATCAATGGCTGCGTTGCAGGTGGGCGCACGGGCTGATCTGGTTGGCCCAACCGGCCGCCAGCGCTGACCGGTTGGGTGTTCCGCCGCATGGTTTGATGTGGCTGAGCGGCTGCCATGGCACCGGCTAGTCGAGCCTCGAATGACGGCGTGAATATTGCAGGTTGCCTTCCGAACGAGTGCCTATGAACGGCGACGAAGGCTCTAGCGGAAGTTCGCGCTGACGCTCCCCGCACAATCGATCGTGGCGGTTGCCGAGCTCGAAGAGCCCAGCGGAACTGGGATGTTCATTGAACCACTGAGGACGATGTCACCGGCACTGAGCCCGGCGCCGGCGGCTGCAAGATGGCGTGCTAGCCAGGCTACCGACTCCAACGGGTTGCCCAACACGGTCTCCGTCGAACCGGGGTACTTTGAAGTTCCCACGGTGAGCAGGCTCGTGGCCTCGGCAATGTTCGTTGGCAGGGGGACCGGTTCGCCCACGAAAGCCGCAGCAGCATTCGTGTTGTCGGCGATCAATAAGGACAGATTTGCCGCGCCGCCGCTCCAGCGGCTGTCCACAATTTCAAGGGCCGGCGCAACGGCCTTGGTCGCCGCGATGATGTCTTCGAGGGTTGCGTTCGGATTATTGAGTGGTTCGCCGATGATGAAGGCGATCTCGGCTTCCACCAGTGGGTTTCTTAACTTCCCGGTGTCAAGGGTTCCTCCCGCTGGCAGGAGGGTGCCGGCCAGTAGGTACCCCTGAACGGGGTTTACGGTTTCGAAGGATTCACGAACTGCAGCAGCGGTGAGGCCGATCTTGTATCCAACTACGCGTTCGCCTTCAGCAATCGCTAGCGCGCGGCCAGTCGCGGCGATCTCGACGGCAAGATCTAGTTCAAGTGTTCCTGCTCCGACAGCCGAGACGGCGACGCCAGTGCGCGTCGCTTGGCGCAGATTGCGTGCAATAGTTTGTATGCTCGACGCTTCCATGTCTACCTTCCATTGAATGAATACTGAACGACTGGTCCTGGGTGCGGAGCGGTGGTGTCACCGCGTGATCGGGTGCGCAGTTGTTGCTTTGGGGATCCTGCGAGAAGCCCTCTGGGTCCCTGTTTCCTAGCCCTACTACGATCATGGCCTATCGCATAATGAAAAAGAAATATCATTACGCGGAATTTGAATGCATTTCATCGGTAGCTGTACGTTTCGAGCAACGGTTTCGCAATGCAAGGGCTAAGGCCAAGTTCACGTAGTAAGCGCTGAAGCTAAAGTCCCTGCTGATGATATTCGCGTCGAGCGCCAGCTCCGGGGCGCGGCGTTGGAACGGTCTGCAAGTGGCCCGCGCGGAGACTGAGTGCTTGGAAGAATGCACGAAGGACCTTGGGATAGCCCTTCGTACTACGCTGCTATGCGATGCAAGGTCCGTTGGGGATGAGGTAAGTTGCCATTTTGCTGCTGGAGGCACGGCAGATCGTTGAGGCAGCGGCGGTGCGCCGCTTCAAAGGTCGCAGTGATCGCAGGGCGCTAGGCGCGGCGGATAATGCGCTGGGCGATCGCCGCGGCCACCGCGCCGGCGCGCGAATCGGTCTGAAGCTTGGCGTAGATGTGCGCCAGGTGGGACTTCACCGTGCCCTCGGAGACGAATAGCGACTTGGCGATCTCCTTGTTGCTCTTGCCCTCGGCAAGGAGCTCCAACACATCGACCTCGCGGGCGGTGATCTGCGGGGCCGAGTTGGCGTTGCGCTTGACCAAGGTCGCTGCGGCCAGCGGAGCTAGCACCGTCTCCCCGCGCGCCACGGAACGCACCGCGGCAAATAGTTGAGCTGGGGGAGTGTCCTTGAGCAGGTAGCCCAGGGCGCCGGCCTCCAGCGACTTGAGGATGTCGCTTTCGGTGTCATAGGTCGTCAGCACGAGTACCTGCGGCGGGTTGGGCAGGGCGCGCAGCGAGCGGGTCGTTTCAATGCCGCCCGGGCCAGAACCCAAGTGCAGATCCATTAGCACCACATCGGGAGCTTGCTCGCTGACTAGCTGCAGAGCGCTTTGCGCGTCATGTCCCTGGCCAACCACCTCGATGTCCTCGGCGGCGTCCAGAAGGGCGACGAGCCCGGCGCGGACCACTGGATGATCGTCGACTAAGGCAATGCGGATCATATTTCCTCCCACGGGAACACTACCGACAGCGTCGTGCCCTCACCGGGGGAACTGTCGAGGGTAAAGGTACCATTTAGCGCCAGCGCACGCGTCTTGAGCCCCGGCAACCCGTGGCCGCGCAGCGAAGGCATGGATTTCGCTTGGGCGTTGAAGCCCCTGCCGTCGTCCCGAATGTCGACCAGCAGCGCCTCATCCGCAAAGGTCAAGGTGACCATGGCGCGCTCGGCCGCGGCATGGTCGCGCACGTTGGCAAGCGCTCCGCGCACCGTGTAGATCACCGCTTCCGCCAGCGGGGCAGGGATTTTTCGTGCTTGTCCCTCAATGCGGAGCCCCAGCTGAGCACTTGCGCAGGGTTGCGCGACGATCTGCTCCAACTGGGTGCGCAGCGATGCGGGAGTCAGCGAGCTGAGGTACTCCTCTGCCATATCCCGCACTACCCGGCGCACCGCGTCCAGCGCGCTGCGCGAGGTCTGCGCCGCGGTACGCACCCGCTCGCGGGCCACCTCACTGCCCCAGGATTGCTCGGCGGCCAGCAAGAAGAGATTGATGCTGGAGAGATCCTGTCCGATTGAATCGTGGATGTCGCGTGAAAGGCGGGCACGCTCGGCCACCGCACCGGTGCGCCGTTCGGCGCTAGCCAGATCCGCCTGGGCTTGGAGCAGGTCATCGACGGCTTTCGCCCTGGCACTCGACTCCCGCTCCAATTCACGGTACGCAATGACCGTAACCAGTCCAATGCCGATCGGGCCGACAACGAGCGTCGGATCGATGGCCGTACCTACTCGAAGCCAGCCGGCAGTTATCGTGAGCATCATCGAGCAGACGACGACAGCAGCCAGCTTGAAGGGCAGCACCTGCAATACCGCAAAAGCGATGGGTACCGAACACCAAGCGAAGCTCGGCGCAAGGATGACCAGCGTGGCCCAGAGCAGAACCACAACCAGACTCCAGGCCATGCCCCAGCGATGCCGGGTCGCCAGTGGCCGCAGGGCATATGCAAGCACCAGTGCGAGCGTACCCAACAGAACCGGCAATCCGTCGGAAAACAGATCATGACGCTCGTGATAGCGCAACGCACTGGAAATCACGAGGATCGCGAAGATGAGATGCAGCCAACGGTCAAGACGCCGCATTTGTCCTAGGATCCCACGGCGTTCAACCTGCTCGACAGTATTCATAGATTCGTATCTCACTTTCCGATATCCCCCATTTGGCTATTTCTTGATAGCCACCTGCTAGATGTTGGCACGAGCAACTTCTAGCAGGATTAAAGCAGCAAAGAAAACCGCAGATCAAAGGATCAACATGAACATCAAATCCAAGCCATCCAAGGCAATCACCGCTATGGGCTCCGCAGTCCTGGCCATGGGCCTGTTGGCCGCCTGCAGCGGCGCGGCCACCGAAGCCCCAGCGTCCAGCTCGACGCCTTCCGAATCTGTCACCCAGAGCCCGTCACAAGTGTTGTCCGCCACGGCTTGGCAGACCACAGGCGCGGTGGACCAGGACGGCAATAACGTTGCGCTGACCGACGAGACGGCCAAGAACTATGTGGGCTATGCCTACTTCAAAGACGGTGGCGAGTTCACCATGTACACCCTGGATGATGCACCGAAAATGCACGGTGATTGGACCGTATCCGAGGATGGTAAGTCCCGCCATATCGTGGCCAAAGATGATGCTGGCAAAACCCTGTTCGAGCGAGAGTCGGAAATCACTGCGCTGACCGGCGACGAATTCACTTACCGCAGCTACCCCGAAGAGGGCAACCAGGACTTGTACGTGGACATCATCCATACCCCGACCGATCATGAAGAGCCTGCCAACGATTAGCCAGCAAACCGCTGCGCTTCAGCGTCTGGAGATGCACAAGCCACCGGGGCGTTTTGCTTCGGTGGCTGGTGCGTTGTGTCGCTGGGCGGTGGTCCGGGCAGGCTAGTCAGATGCCAGCGCGGTGAATTCGAAGCTACTTCGGAGATGCCGGTACGGATCCAGCGCAATCGATGAGCAATCCTGCGACGTGCAGACCGGTGTGCGGATGGTACGGGACTGACTAAGTCTGAGCCCTGCCAGTAGCTTTGCGAGGGAACTGCGGTGGGATGCTGTTTTCGGATTGGGTACTAAACGCAACGGGTGTTCGGAAGAGTCCGGACACCCGTTGTTTTCAGTAGTGTCAGGCCGCGTCGTTGCGCACAATGGCTCCTTGGGCGACGACCAATTGAACATCCGAAAGAGCCGTGGACCGCTCCAACGGGTTGCTTCCCAGAAGGACTAGATCCGCTACGCCACGGTGGACCAAGCGACCCACACCTTGCTTGTGCACGCCGAGCATCCGCGCGGGCGCAGAGGTGATGGACTGCAATGCCTTCAGCTGGCTAAGGCCGGCTTTGGCCAAGGAATTGGCTTCGTCGCCAATCGCGGTCACATCCGTGCCGAAGGAGTCGGTGCCGGCGATGACAGTGACGCCCAACTCGTCGGCGGCCCCCACGGCTTTGGCCAGGATCGGGGCGTATTCGCGGCCGCGTTCGGCCAAGACCGGATCGCTGGACTGGGCCATGCCCGAAATGCCGAAGAGAGTCGGGGTGAAGTACGTTCCCTTGCCTGCCATGCTGGCTAGTGTTTTCTCGTCAACGAAGACGCCATGTTCGATACTTTGGACGCCGGCGGCTACGGCTCCGGCAATTGCCTTTGCGCTATAGCTGTGGCATAAAACCCCGGCACCCTTGGCCGCATGGACTATGGCAGCCAGCTGATCGCGATCATAGACCAGCTCCAGGGGATCTTGATCCGCAAGGCCCGCCCGGGGATTGGCGCGGGTCTTGATCACGGTAGCTCCCCGGCTGATATTGACTTTGGTCAGATGCGCCAGTTCCGACACGGTGGTCAATTGGTGGCGAGAGGAAGCCAGTGGAGCCAGATCTGGGTCGGCGAGAATAGAGTCGGATTGGTCAGGCGAGACGAAGAGACCCGCAGCATGCATGCGTGGGCTGAGTCCGGCGGCGTATTTCGGGATCTGGGCCAGCGCGATGTCCTGGTAGAAGCTGGTCGATCCGCTGCGTACCGTGGTGGCCCCGTGGCTGAGAATCAGCGAGGCATCTTCAAAGGTCTGGGCGTGGACGTGGGCGTCGACGAAGCCGGGCAGGATGAACTTTCCTGCAGCCTCGATTGTGGTCGCCGAATTGCGGTACTCTGCGACCGCTCGGCGGGTGGACGCGCGGTCGCCCACCGCTTGGACCTTGCCTTCGGCGAGAACGACTACGGCATCTTCGGTTACCTGACCCGTGGTCGGATCGATGAGTGTGCCTCCTTCGATAATCACCGGTGCTGGATGCGTTGAATTCCCCCGCCGAGCCGCCGGCTCCGAATCGCCATTGGTTTTTGCTGCATGCACCGGGGCTGGAATCATGCTCGCGAGCCCGAGTCCCGCCAAGGCCGCGGCTCCGGCGAGGACGTGTCGACGCTGAAGCTGTGATTGTGGCACTGGGCCGGAGGTGTGATCGTGTTCGCACATGGGTGCTCCCTTTCCTTGGGTCTGCTGGGATCCATCCTATGGATCTCCGGCCAAGAAAACCATATGGAATACCAAAATTAAGCAATTTAAAATGCAAGTCTTGGCGCTAAAGTCTGTCGCATACACGGCATTCCAGTGTTTGGTGTAACAACGGAGCGGCGCGCTGAGCGGCCGGTTTTCCTCAAGGTGTGATCACTTTAGTATCCCAAAATGACCTGATGTTGGGTAGGGTAGATCGCGGAGCTTCCGGCCCGGAGGCCCGCAGCAGCGGCCAGCGCAGAAGAACCTAGAAGGAACATCGATTAAATGGGACAGATTACCCGTGTGAAGGCGTCCTTTGTCATTGGTTTTGAAGCGGGGGACCACTGTATCTGGCCGCAGGGTGAACTGGTTCACGAAGAAGAACGCATCATCTTCGTGGGTCGAGGCTACCAAGGGCGCGTTGATGTCGAGGTGGATGCCGGGCACGCGATTCTGTCGCCGGGATTCATTGATATGAACGCTTTAGCCGATATCGATCACGCCTTGTTCGACTCGTGGCCAGCTGGCGATCGGCGGCTCGGGCTGGTCTGGTCTGAAACCTACTTGAAGCAACATGGCTCGGTTTTCACCGAGGAAGAGGAAAAGTTCCGCCGGCAATATGCGCTCAGCCAGTTGGTGCGCAATGGCATCACCACGGTCATGCCGATTGCGGCCGAAACCTACAAACCGTGGTGCGAAGACTACGAAGACATGGCCCAGCTGGCTCAGGCCGTTCGACAGCTGGGCCTTCGTGCCTATCTGGGGCCGAGCTACCGTGCGTTGGTGCCCTATACCGACGGGAGAGTGATCAAACTATTTGCTGACGAAGCCAAGGGCATCGAAGGCTTGCGCCATGCGGTGACGTTTGCCGAGGATTTCGAAGATACGGCCAACGGATTGATCCGGGCAGCCCTGCTGCCGGCCCGTATCGAAACGCAGACCGAACGCACCCTGAAAATGACGCGGGCTGCGGCAGATGAGTTGGAAGTTCCGGTCCGGCTGCATGCGGCGCAGGGGCTAGGCGAAATGGAGATCATCTATCAACGTACGGGAAAGCGTTCGATTCCCTATCTGGACGACATCGGGTTCCTCAAGGAACGAACCTTCATCCCGCATGCGTGGACGGTCCCTGGCCATCGGCACATGCCGGCCGAACTCGGCAGTGGGGATGACATCTCGCGCCTGGCTGCAAACGGCACGTCGGTCGTTTACTGCCCGATACCCACGGCCCACTATGGCGGTGGCCTTGATAATTTTGATGCCTATCGCGACAAAGGTGTTCGTGTAGTGATGGGAACCGATTCGGCACCACCGAATATGATTCACGCGCTGGACCTGGCCATGGCCATGACCAAGACGCTCACTGCGGATCGTTCCAGCGCGCAGGCCGAGGACCTGTTCCGTGCGGCCACCCTGGAACCTGCCCGGGCGCTGGGACGGGATGATCTGGGTAGGCTGGCCGTCGACGCCCAGGCTGACTACTTCATTATGGACTTGGACGGCACTCACGTTGGGCCGCACGCTGACCCGATTCGCACGCTCGTCATGAATGGTGATGGCCGGGATATTTCCCGTGTGGTGGTGGCAGGGGAAACAATCGTCCAGGGTGGTGAAATCACTACCGTGGACACCAGCGACTACCAGTCGCGGGCCCAAGAGTTCATGGAGAAATACATTGCCTCGTTCACCGAGAGCGACTTTAAACGGCGCCCCACCAACGAACTATTCCCTTCCAGTTTTCCGGTGAAATAGCGCGTCGGCTTCGGTTCCGGGCGCGAGCCAGGCTGGCCATATTACCTCTGGAAGATTCGGCTCTTCGGCTTGGCATGGCGCCTCGCTTTGCCGTGCCTGTATCGGTGGCAGCTAGCGGACCGGTCAGCTCCGGCCACCTCAGGGGTTGCTGCCCGTACCCAGTCGTTTGGGAAGGCGCCTTTCCAGCTTTCCGGCGTTGAGCTCGAAGGCGCGAACGCGCAGCCTGGCCGGTGATCACTATGCGGTTCCCACCACAGTGGATCGCTTGCCGGTAGCTGTGCTGGGGAGGTGCCGCTCGGTCGGCCGACGGTGCTCTTGAACTCACGGCGAGGCGCCAGCGATCGAAAGTTGTCCGGAGATGCTGCCGGAGTTATCCACAAATTTCGAGTTGCTTGTCGCCAAGCTCAGCTGCGGGTCAACACTTGGAGTGTCAATAGGACGAAGCCCAAGGAGACCAGCCATGTGCTTGCAATGTGATGGATTTTCAAACGAAGAAGTCGAACTGCAGATCACAAACACGACTCGCATGTACGGCAACGCGGTGCAATTCATCGAAAACCCCGACCCGACCAAGACCTTCGGCTACACCGTCGGACTGACCGCACACGGGCACCCGGAATTCCTGGTGCGAGGCCTGGATATGGTGACAACCTGCGAGCTGCTGAATCCATTGGCCCAGCGGGTCATTAAAACCGGTGAAATCTTCGGGCACCAGCATGCTGCCCACTACCTCGGGCAGCAGCTGCTCTATTTCATGCGCATCCCTGATGCCGGCGCCCACCTGTTGGAGGCCGTTGTGCGCTACGGTACCGCGATGACGGCATTGGAAATTCACATCATCGATTCCTGGCCGCCACCACCTGAGCTGTTGGCCGAAGCCGCCAGGAGGGATGGCACCGGCTGCGGCTCTGACACGTCTTGGTGGGGCAGACCCTCAGCAAACTAAACGGCCTGGCAACTCTGGATTCGTCGGTGTTCCGGTTCTCATGGACGTGTATTCCGCGTGCACTGCACGCAATTGAGTAGGCGCATTGAACTACGGATCTTCAGGGGCGAAGGCGACCCGCACTACGAGAAACCGTGGCCGCGTGACCAGAAGGGCCATGAGGTTATCGATCTGCGTGCCCCCGGCCTAGAGGACGAACGCCAAGGTAGAACTGTGCCATGCGGGGTGCACCCATATTGTCTTGCACCTTGAGTACGGGGAACTACCGCAACACTTAGACATGTAGCCCGACTTCGCTTGGGCATTCAGTAGCGAAGAGGCGGAACAGTTCCCCCAACGCGTACCAAACATGCGGAGTTGAGAACCGCGAAATCCACCACACCAGCGGCTGATCCTGCAAGGATCAAACGATCCGACAACGGTGGCCTGACGGAGTATGTTCTCTGGGTCCTTATCTTCCGCTGCGGTGACCCCATGCCGCCGATTCCGACGAGGGCGAAGGCTGCAATCTGGACTCCGCGACCAAACCCATGATTCCTTGGGGGAACAAGCCACCATGCCCCGGTTACGGAGGCAGAGCCTGTAACAATCATGACAAGCCCCACAACGAGAAACGTCCATACAGCGATGTTCTTGGCCGGTGGGAACTAGGATTCGGTTTCACCTTAAGCCTTCGCCCCGCGCAACCTTGGTCCCGCAGTCGGCAAGATGCGGCCTGAAACCGGGGACCACGGCTTTTGCTCTGTCCAACAGAATCCAGTGCATTGTGCGATCGCGGACACATTCGCGATCCTAGCCACCACCGAATGGAACAAGTGGGAACATCTGCTGAAAACCCAATCCATGCTCCGAGCAGGTGACCCCGCGGATTCAGAGAATATCTTGTAGTCCAGCTTGTTCGGCAGCGTCTGATCCAAGGCGCGAATGGCGAAGAACTGCTTGAATCCAAGGATCTTCAAGGCATCATTGACCGAGGGGCCGTCGCACACTGTGCCGCCCGTTCCACGAATCATCAGCTGTCGAATATCGCGACTGAAAAAGCCTCGTTCTGTATCTTGCAGTTCTTGTAGGCGATGAGTTTCCTCGGCCGAGGCGACACGCAGTGCTCCGTTCATGAGCTGCCCTCGCATGGCAGAAGGGGTGCATTTTGGAGACCGGACAAAACCCGTGCAATTAGCGACCCTTGGTCTGACCACACGCGGTCATGTTTCACTCCAAATTTGGGATGCGGTGCAAGTAGTGCTTGTGGATGAGTGTCGGTGGAAGGCCGGCCAGAAAAGTGAGTAGGCTTGTAATTATGGCTTTCCGAAATCGTCGCGCTGCGGCTCTCCCAGCAAAATTATCCCGTTCGTGGCTTCTGGTCAACGCCGCCAAAGAAGAAGACTTCGGACCCGGCCTAGCTTGTGAAGCGGACTCGGTAATTTTTGATATGGAAGCTGCCGTTCCGGACGACAAAAAGGCCTTCGCCCGTGACAACGTGGTGCGCGCTCTATCCAACGGCATGACCGCCTGGGTGCGCGTTAACGGCACCGACACCGACTTCTGGGCCGATGATCTCGCGGCTCTCGCGGAAACCCCGGGCCTGCGCGGGGTCATGCTGGCCATGACCGAAAAACCAGAGCAGGTCACTTACACCGCGATGCGCTTGCGCGCAGGCACCCCGGTGCTCGCGCTGATCGAAACCGCCGTAGGCATCGAAAACGCCACGAACATTGCCTCGGCTCCGGGCACCTTCCGCCTGGCCTTCGGCGTGAACGACTTCCGCAAGGACACCGGTGTCTCCGATGACCCGTTGGCCCTGGCCTATGCCCGAGGCAAGCTCGTCATGGCTTCCCGCGTGGGTAAGCTGCCCGGCGCTATCGACGGCCCGCCGCCTGCCGGTGCGAGCGCCGCGAAGGTTACCGAAGATACCCTGGTAACCGCATCGATGGGCATGACCGGGAAGCTCTCCCTTTCCCGCGACCACGTCGACGGCATCAACGCCGCACTCGCACCAAGCGAGGACGAACTGTCCTGGGCCATGGAGCTGCTCGAAGCTCACGCGGCCGGTGCGTCGGTAGGCGACGGTTCCTACCTGCCGCGTCTAGCCCGTGCACAGAAGATCGCAGATCTGGCCGACTCCTACGGATTGTGGAACGCCTAGTCCGCAACTGCACTCCATTACCTCTCGTGCGCAATGGAACGGCCGGTAATCTGCATTCACCGGCCGTGCCACGACGAGCGGGCCTAGATACCCCTTCGGTCGCCGCGAATTAGACGAGCGACGCCGTACCCAGCAGCTCTTCGATGGGCAAGTGGGGCAGGGAAAATTCGTCCGCCACCGATTTGAAGGTCACTTGGCCGTCGTGCACGTTCAGGCCGTTGGCCAGACCGGCGTCTTCGCGCAGCGCCTGCTTCCAGCCCTTGTCCGCGATACGCAGCGCATAGGGCAGGGTGGCGTTGGTCAGTGCTGCGGTGGAAGTCTGCGGGACGGCCCCGGGCATGTTGGCCACGCAGTAGTACACGGCGTCGTGGACCTTGAAAGTCGGTTCGGCGTGCGTGGTCGGGCGCGAACCTTCGAAGCAGCCGCCCTGGTCGATTGCGATATCCACGAGCACGGAGCCCGGGCGCATGTGCTCGACCATATCGCGGGTGACCAGCTTTGGCGCAGCCGCGCCCGGGATCAGCACCGAACCGATGACCAGATCGGCGGCGGCCACCTCGGAGGCAATCGACAGGCGCTGCGAGGCCAGGGTCTTGATGCGGCCCATGAAAGCCAGATCGATTTCGCGCAGCCGGGAGAGGTTGATATCGATGATGGTCACGTCGGCCCCCATCCCCATGGCGATGGTGGCCGCATGCGTGCCGGCCACGCCGCCGCCGATCACCACAACCTTGGCCGGGCGCGTACCGGGCACGCCGCCCATCAGCACGCCGGCGCCGCCGTTGGGCTGCTGCAGCTGGACGGCACCAATCTGGGCCGCAAGGCGCCCGGCGACCTCGGACATCGGAGCCAGCAACGGCAAGGTGCGCCCCGACGCGACGGTCTCATAGGCGATGGCGGTGGAACCGGCGGCCAGCAGCGCGTCGGTGCACTCTCGCGAGGCGGCCAGATGCAGGTAGGTGAACAGCAGCTGTCCGGAGCGCATGCGATGGTACTCCGCGGCGATCGGCTCCTTGACCTTCAAGATCATCTCCGCCTCGGCCCAGGTGGCATCCGCGCCGGCGGCGATGCGCGCGCCGGCCGCGAGATAGGCCTCGTCGGCATTCCCCGAGCCGACGCCTGCACCGGTTTCGACGATCACATCGTGGCCGCGGGTCACAAACTCGGACACGCCGGCTG
This sequence comes from Glutamicibacter sp. AOP12-B1-11, assembly GCF_052379245.1. NCBI lineage: Bacteria > Bacillati > Actinomycetota > Actinomycetes > Micrococcales > Micrococcaceae > Glutamicibacter > Glutamicibacter sp. AOP12-B1-11. The sequence goes on from NZ_JBQSYL010000011.1 coordinate 122,930, forward strand.
GTGTCATGGCGACGCGAAATTCGTTATTCTTGATTTCCTTTGGGACACCAATGATCATGGCAGTCAGTCCTCTCGTGAGACATGTCGGGCAAGGACATCGAATCGATATCGGGACGATGCTCGCCGTAGTAGTTACTCACCAGATTAGAGTTTACAACGGGTTTTGCGGGGCTCTGCCGAATAATCTACGGTTATATCTAGAAAATCTGTTTTATATCGCAGAAGTTTTCCACTGAGTGGGCTGCGTCACCGTCAGATCTACGGGCTCCATAATCTGTGGCAATAGCTCGCCGACTTAGGAGAGCAGTTGTCGAGACTGGCCCGGCGCTGGAGGTTCCCTGAGCTGGCTGTCAGGCAATTTTCGGCTCTGGGCCATCACGTCGTGCGCCGTCGCTGGAGCAAAGCGGCGTCAATCCCTCGGGCATCAGCCTTTTGACGGCTCCGACCCGGAAGACGGCTGCTCCCGCGATGGTGGGACCAGCCAACTGCGTATGCGCTGAGCAGCAAAAAGGACTGCCGCCGTAGCGGCCCGACAGGGCCGATACAGCGGCAGTCCTCGCAATGCGCGGTGCGGTTGCTTAGCGCTTAGCGTCGAGGCTCTGGATCATCCTGAACTTCGTGTGCTCCGCGATGGTGCGAAGAGCCAACCACGTTGCCGGCCTTCCACTCGGCCCAGCCTGGACGGCCGGACATGAAGTCCTCGATCTGGTCCTTGTTGGCTTCCAACTTCGGGTCATTCTTCAGGTACCAGCGAGTTTCGCGAGCCACCATGCCGGAGAGGATCAGCAAGCCGATGAGGTTTGGCAGGGCCATCAGGCCGTTCATCATGTCCGAGAAATTCCAGACCGGGGTCAGCTCGGTGGTGCAGCCAACGTACACGACCAGCGAGAAGATCACGCGGAAAGGCATGACGCCCTTGCGGCCAATGAGGCGCTCGATGTTGCGCTCACCGTAGTAGCACCAGCCCAAGATGGTGGAGAAGGCGAACATGACCAGGCCCAGGGTCACGATCCAGTGGCCCCATTCGCCCGGCAGGCCGTTGGTGAATGCCTCGCCGGTCATCAGCGAGGCGGCGATCTGTTCGCCGGTTGCCTCATCGATCAGCTTCCAGGTGCCGGTGGTGATGATGACCAGTCCGGTGCAGGTGACCACGATGATCGTATCGATAAAGGTCTGGGTCATGGAGACTAGGCCCTGGCGAACCGGGTGCGTGGTCTGCGCCGCGGCTGCGGCGATAGCTGCCGAGCCCATGCCGGATTCGTTGGAGAAGATACCGCGAGCCACACCGAACTGGATGGCGATGATGATGGCCGAGCCGACGAATCCGCCGACCGCCGAGGAGCCGGTGAAGGCGTCGGTGAAGATCTGGCCGAAGGCAGCTGGGATGCCGCTGACGTTGGAGATCAAGATGAAGATCGCTGCGGCCACGTAGAACACGATCATTACCGGAACGAATGCCGCGGTGACTCTGCCAATGGACTTGATGCCACCGACCAGAACTGCGATCGACAAGATGGTGAGAACCACGCCGGTGACCCATGGGATCACGTTGAAGGAGTTCTCCAGGTTGGCTGCAATCGAGTTGCCCTGGGTCATGTTGCCGATGCCGAAGCTGGCAAGGGTCGCCGCAATAGCGAAGAACAGCGCAAGGAACTTGCCGAATGGCCCCTTGATGCCGCGCTCAAGGTAGTTCTGCGGACCTCCGGACTTTTCACCAGCCGTGTCGGTGCCGCGGAAACGGACACCCAAGTAGGCTTCGGTGTACTTCGAAGCCATGCCGAGCAGGCCGGTGACCCACATCCAGAACAACGCGCCGGGGCCACCGATGCCGATGGCCGTGGCAACGCCGACGATGTTACCCGTCCCGACGGTGGCCGCCAATGCGGTGGTGAGCGCCTGGAACTGCGAGACGTCGCCATCGGCGCCCGGGTCCTTGCGCTTGAAGATTCCTAGCCTGAGTGCCGGGATGAGTTTGATGAACTGCAATCCGCCGAGGCGGATGGTGAGGTAGAGGCCGGTGCCCAAGAGCAACGGGATGAGGACAAACGGTCCCCAAATGACCGAGGAGATATCTCCGAAGAGTGTTCCCAATGAGTCCATGAGTTCTAGATCCTTCGATGCGAGTGAGAAGCGATGATGACTGTCATCGTAGGTGACATCCTCAGTCATCCTACGTGATGGTGAGAGTCAAGTCACAAACGCTGTTTCGTGTCGCATTCGAGGTTAAAATGTTTCCCCGAGCCGGTGGGTGCGGCTCGGGGAAACTGGAATCCTGAAAGTACTAGGCGGAGGTGAACTTGACCGCCGAGGTGCCGAGCCCCTCGATGCTCGTTTCCAAGATGTCACCGGCCTTGAGCCACGGGCGTCGCCCATGCTCGTCGCGGCGTCCCAAGGCAACGCCCGCTGGGGTGCCGGTGAGGATTAGGTCCCCGGGTTGCAACTCGTTGATCACCGACAGGTAGGAGACCAGCTCGGCCGCGGAGAACACCAGATCATCGGTTGAGTCTTCCTGGACTACCGCGCCATTGACCTTCGTGGTGATTTTGGCTCCCGGGGTGAACTCTTCGGAGGTGACCAACCATGGACCCACCGGAGTCGACTTATCCCAGGCCTTGCCCTGCAGCCATTCGGTGGTTCGTCCCTGGAAGCCGCGCATGGAGACATCGTTGGAGACCGCGTAGCCGGCGATATGATTCTCCGCGTCTTCGATCGAGATCCGGCGTCCGGGTCTGCCGATGACGATGGCCAGCTCACCCTCATAGTCCATCCGGTAATCTTCGGCAGGAATTTCGACGGTGTCATTTGCTCCGCAGAGTGTGGAGGCGAACTTCGCGAAGACCGTGGGGAACTCAGGTTCTTCCGCTCCCACCTCGGCGATGTGGTTGCGGTAGTTCAGCCCAATGCAGTACACCTTGGCGGGGGTTGGGATCAGTGCGGCATAGTCTGCCTCGCCTTCGGCGATCGAATCGCCTACCAATGCCCGGGCGACGACTTCTTGCTGCGTTGCATTATCGAGGCGCAAGAATTTTTGAACGTTGGCGAGATTTTCCAGATAGTAAAGACGGCCCTCTTCGATGACGGCCGCTGTCGTCAGGCCCGGTTCGGTGGTCAGTCGCACGGTAGCTAGTTTCATGTTCCTATCTCACTACATCCGCACCGTCTTGGCTAGCCTGCTGAGGGGGCTAAATAGGCCAAAACGACACTCATATTCAGCCAAGTCAAGCAAAGGTTTATCAAAACGATACTAAGGGAGTGGCGCATCGCCACGTAAACTTGGGAGAAAAGCTGAGGCGAGGAACCTCCTCCAAGTCAGTGGTTGAAACGAAACTAAAGTGAAGCGGGTCTTAATGTGGGTGACTTTTTCGGCGAGCGATATCGCCAAATTCTATTCGCCTCTTGGCAGCATTTGTGGTTGGTAGCCCAGTGCCTAGTCCTGGCGACGATCATTGCCGTGCTGATCGCCGTATTGGTGTATCGCAGTAAATCTTTATCCGGAGTGGCCAACGGAATCAGCGCCATCGGGCTGACCATCCCATCTTTCGCACTGATCGGTCTGCTGAT